>CAZAXY010000158.1:0-6624 GCA_964489125.1 uncultured Saprospiraceae bacterium | reverse complement strand
TCCACCTCAAGGCCATAAGTGACCCACTCCCCATTCGTGCTAATCGCACTATTCGCAATTCGCTTCCAAGTGTTATAGACAGATGGATCCATGATGGTTGTTCCCTGAGACCAGGTACTCGTTATGCTGATTAGGCCCGTAATAATCACTATGGCAAGTCGCTTCAGATGCTGCATCGTTCTTATAGATATTGAACACTCAAATTAGTCAATTGACCCTTGACTACTATAGCTTTGATAGAAAAGAAGCTCCAAACAAGGTGTCTTCGAGAACTTAGCTCTGCGAAAACGACCGTTCAATTATGGTTCGGGATATATCTCTCTCCACGCCCATCAGAGACTTTCACTCTTTAAATTATTACTTAACTTCATAGGCAACTAAATATGTATGCCAGACACACACATGTTCTTATTATCTCAGACTTACTTCGCCACATCCACCAAAAATGGATAAAGAAGTGGCTAATTACATTAGAAAGTACTTCAGCAATTTATTGACTGAAGATGAGAGATTGGCAGTTAAACATCATATGTACACTTATAAAACCTCTGATAATCCTAAAATGAGAAAATTGATGGTTCGAAGGGGTTGGATAAGTGAACAACCAGAGATTCAAGAATTTCTCAAAAATGGATATGACGAATTTGAATCAAATGTAGCTCAGAGAATAATGGAGGAGTGTCCAGAAAAGATTTACTTAAACAACTGCCCAAAATGTTCTGGGCTTGCAAGAACACCATATTCACGACAATGTCGGCATTGTGGATTTAGTTGGCACGATATTAATGAAGCAAAATTCAGACTTAAAAGCTCTTTTCAGCTTACTGGTAGACAGTTTTTCTTACTTGGACAAATCACTAAAGGAGAGGTTAAAAAGGGTCATTATATGGATTTGACTATGTTAGGTCTGAACAAAAAGCCGAAAATTAAAGTAATAGAATATGCCCTTAAACGCCAAGACGGTTTAGTTTGGGAGGACATAGGATTGGGAACAAACGAATTAACACAGGAAGACAAGGAGTATCTAAAACGAATAGGTTCATTTGGAACCCCATTCGACATAGTAAATGAAAGATAACAGCTGTTAATCATAAACTGCTGTAGACACTGAACAGTAAAGCCTACTGTGTTTCTGCCTGCATAGCGCAGTCTGAAGGACTCCCCCTTCAACGGACAGGTCTCTTTCACAACATGATTGAATGAAGTCTGAATACAAATGGACCAGACGTTCTTAGAAGAGATTAACGCAGTTTACTTATGGCCGCATAAAAACTATCCCTACATCCCTCAGGCAATCCTGTTTCCAGGTAATGTAATTGTATCATGACCATCCGGTTTTTCCTAACAAAGGAGAACTGTTCAACTATAATTCTCCCTAAAATCTTATTGTCCATTGTAAATATTTCAAATATGGACTTAGCTTTTCGATCAACCATTGGTTCGAGCACCTCTATATCAGATAACATATCCTGATATGTCAATTTGCTATTAACCTTATCATCTGATAAATCGCTGTTATCATACTGGTTTAGCAAGGCCTCAACATCTGGAATTCCTTCCGGTATCACAAACTGTGTAATAGCTATGGATGGATAGGATAAAAATGGAGATTTATAATGCGAATACTGCCTTAACACAGTCATATTCTCGACTGTACTCTCGTCCTTAACTATTTTCTCAATTATATTTTGAGTTCTTTGTGGATCCTTAATATGCCACAAGGAGGTATCTACATCAAAGATGAATAGACTGTCGATTTCATCCGTCACATGATAACCCTCTTGAGCATAGCACGAGATATAAAAACCTAACGAAAGGAATAAAACAGGTATGACTAATTTTATTAAACAGGAGATTATGGGACTAAATATAATCTTAATTATGCCTAAGCAACAAGCCTTATTCAAAGGATTCAGATGTGCCCTCATTGAGATTTAAGCCATGTTCTAATACACCAAGGGTAGTCTCTTCAGCTGAATCATTAAAACATTCCTTATGTGCGTACTTCCTATTAGTAACACAAGAATTACCAGCCCATTAGATATTCTGCATATCTTAACTGCATAACCAATAAGCAGATCAATCAAATAACAGGATATCCTCTTGCTTGGCCAGCTATCGCTTAGTTAGACATCATTACATAATAAGATATAAAAGATGAGAGATTTAGTTTATCAAATAAATGAGAATAAGAATTTATTTAGAACAGATGGCTACCCGATGTCAATAGGTGAAATAGCCAATATGTATAAAGAGAATGAAATTCTAATAAATCCAGATTTTCAAAGATTCTTTAGATGGAGCTATTCACAAAAGACCAAATTTATAGAATCAATACTATTAGGAATTCCCATTCCTTCAATTTTTGTATATCAAAATGATGATGGAATATGGGAGTTGGTTGATGGTTTACAAAGAGTGTCAACTATTTTGGAGTTTATGGGTATATTGATTGATTCAAATGGTCAGACTTTAGAACCTTTGATATTGTCTAAAACAAAGATGCTACCTGCTCTTCAAGGTATGACTTGGGAAAAGTTTCCAAGAGAACCACTCAAGTTAGATTTTAAAAGATCAAAACTTAATGTAGAAATTATTAAGAAGGAATCTGATGATAATGCAAAATATGAAGTATTTCAGAGACTGAACAGCGGAGGATCACTTCTTTCAGACCAAGAATTTAGGAACTGCATTCTCTTAATGATCAATAAAAATTTCTATTTATGGTTAGACAATCTGTCCAAAGATGAAAATTTTCAGTCATGTATTTCATTGTCAGATAAATTGCTCAAAGAGAAATATGATATGGAACTACTATGCAGATACTTGGTTTTTCCAAGTTTTGATTTCACTCAATCTGAAATAAGTGAGTATGTAACAGATTCCCTCAATGACATTATAAAGATTGATTTAGAGGGCAAATATGACAGAGACAAATATGAGAAAATATTTAAGAAGACATTCATGATCTTGAATCATTCCTTAGAGGATCAAGTCTTTAAAAAATATGATAAGGATAGAAACTCTTTTAGAGGAAAATTTTTAGTTTCACTATTTGAGGTGATAAGCATTGGCCTAAGTGAGAATATAGATAAGTACAGTGACAATTCAGAAAATCATGCTTTGATTATCAATAAAATTAAAAACTTATGGAACGAAGATGGATTTACTGATTATATGGGAAGTGGAACAAATTCAAAAGTGAGGATACCAAACATAATACCTTTTGGCAAGACATATTTTAGTAATGAGTAATAGACAACTTACTGATTTATTATCTGCTCAGATCATAAAAGATTATACATGGCGAATTAAAGAATTGGCTGCACTAAAGAACAAAATTCCAAAAAAAGAAAGTGAAACACAAAAAATTTTAATCCGTTCAGGAATTGTTATGCTTTATGCAAATTGGGAAGGATTTGTCAAATATTCAGCTAATGAATTTTATCAACATGTTAGAAAACAAAGGTATAAAAATGAAGAACTTCACAGTTGTTTTGTTGCAATGTCTCTAAGTAGAGAAATTGAAGAGCTTCTATCAACAAAGAAGATTGTAAACAAATCTAATGCTGTAAATTTTTTAAGGCAAAAAATGAGAAATCGCGCTCATTTACCAAGCACTAATCCAATTAGGACTTCTAATTTGAGATATGATGTTTTTGAAGAGGTAATAACAATTTTAGGCTTGGACAGGTCCAACTATGAGCTCAGAAAAAATTTCATAAATAAGAAATTAGTAGATAACAGAAACACTATTGCACATGGAAATTTCTTAAAAGTAAATTATGATACCTTTCTAGATATATACAAAGGAACAATGGACTTATTAAACAGGTACAAGAATGATGTACTAAATTCAGCTATCTTAAAAACTTATAGAATAACACCGCCTTAAACGAACTATGATATCATGTCGCTTACTTTCAACGTCTAAGTCAGTCCGGAATATTGAGCTCTTCGAAATGCTACTTAAGCCACTAATTACTTAGTTAGATACCACCTGCCAAAACATTCCAAAATAATCTCCCCCCCCGATTAAACCATCTACCATTGTTCTGGTCTTATACTCAGTATACATTATAAAATAGTACTTAGCAGCTTATGATCACTACTCCCCTTGCAATGCGCCTTGGGCTATTCTCTCTACTCCTTTCGCTGTTTGCGATTGGCGCAACTGCCCAAAATAATACGGGCGAAATCGTCTATCTTGACAAGGTCAATATCCACAAGAGTCTTCCACCAGAGATGGAAGCCATGAAGGACCGAATACCTGAATTCAGAGAATCCAAGAAGATCCTCTACTTCAATGCTGAGGAGGCCCTCTATATCAACAAGCCTAAGGATGAAGCCGAGAAAGCTGAGCAACAAGAATTTAGAGGAGAAGGTCGACGTCGAAGAGGCGGGCGATTCGGAGGCAGGAATAATGACAATAAATACTACACTAATTTTGCAGAAGGTAGCGCCGTCGATTCTCGTAACTTCTTTGGTAAGGACTTCCTAATCGAAGGCTCTCGTGAGTCTCTCAAGTGGAAAATCACTGGCGAGCAAAAGCAAGTGGGGTCGTATCTCTGTCAGAAAGCAACATTTCAAGATACCTCACAGAGCATAGAAGTGTGGTTCACGCCTATGATCCCCGTGTCATCAGGACCAGACGACTATTTTGGCTTGCCTGGGATGATCTTACATATGGATTTCGACTCGGGAACTCGCCAGATCACGGCAACGGATATTTCTCTGAAGGCACTCGCTGAAGAACAGATCATCCGTCCCACAAAGGGTAAGAAGATTACACGAGATGAGTTCACAGAAATCAGAGATGAAAAAATCAAGGAAATGGAAGAAGAGTTTGGTGGGCGTCCAGGAGGAGGAAGGCGCTTTGGACGATTTCGCTCGGGAGGGTGATAACCACCTCAACCATCGACATCCAATCATCTGAATTCTTGGAACACAACTTCATGAAAAAACTATTCTCCCTATTACTGCTATTGTTGATTGCTACAGTAGGCATCAGCCAATCTAAATATGATCTCGAAGGTTCTGTGCAAGGCAATGATAACGAGGCGCTCTTGAGTGCTACTGTGGTCTTACTCTCTCAAGCGGACTCTACCTTAGTAAGCTTTGGGCTTACGGACAATCAAGGTCGATACAAGATCATGGATGTCGGTCATGGATCCTACCTCCTGCAAGTGACTTACCTCGGATATGCCCAGCATAACAGCGCTGTTACCATAGCAGATGGATTTAATCCTAAGATGGGCGTCATACGATTAGAATCAGCACAGTATGCGCTTGAGGAAGTCGAGGTCACCGCAGATCATGTGCTCATTGTCGTCAAGAAGGATACCTTAGAATACAATGCTGCAGCATTTCAGACACAACCCAATGAGGTCGTTGAAGACCTGTTGCGTAAGCTGCCTGGCGTAGAAGTCGATACCGATGGTACCATCACCGCCCAAGGTGAAGAAGTCCAATCGGTGACGGTAGATGGCAAAGAGTTCTTTGGCAATGATCCCACGATAGCTACGAGGAATCTGCCAGCGGATGCTATTGATAAGGTTCAGATCTACGACCGCAGGTCAGATGCTGCAGAATTTTCTGGGCTGGATGATGGCGAGCGAGAGAAGGCCATCAATCTGGAACTCAAGGAAGATCGTCGCCAAGGGCAATTTGGAACCTTTGAGGCAGGATATGGTACGGACGAACGCTATAAAGGGCGACTATCGCTAAACAGGTTTTCTACCAAAACGCAGATCTCTGCTATTGGCAATTTCAACAATATCAACGAGCAGGGATTTTCTTCTGCCGACTATGTCAGCGTCCTGCAAGTTATAGGCTTCCGCAATCGAGGTAATGGCATTGCATTGAATAATGGACTGAGCAATGGATTCGTCACCACTAATGCCGGTGGTCTCAATATCAACCATGATTTCTCTGATGATGTAGAGTTGACCTTCAGTTATTTCCTCAACGACATCAGTAATAAGACCAGAAGCTTTACTTCTCGGGAGACCTTTAGTGAGAACCTCAGCTTCGTGGATGATGAAGTTAATGAGGAACTCAATAGCTCTACCAATCATAGACTCAATGCAGAACTGGAAATAGAAATAGATTCTTCTCAAGACCTGACGCTGCGATCTAACTTAGTGTTTAATGATGGTTCTTCCATATTCGAGGGGCTCTCCGAACGCTTCAGCAATGATGAGGCACTACAAAACAGTAGCCGACAAGATTACCTCAATGATGGCACGAGTGCGGAAGTATCTGGTAGCGCCATCTATCGGAAGAAGTTCGGCACTGTGAAAAAGAGAATACTTACGGTGCAAGGCAACATTAACGATCAGCGTAGTGATAGCGAAGGTGATCTAATTTCTGACAATGCATTTTTTGATAGTGGCGTGGAAACATTTGTCAACAACCTCGTGCAGCTACAGTCGCAGACTGACGACGGCTTAAGCTATCGCCTGCAGGCCTCGTTTGTAGAGCCACTATCTAAGAACACCTTCTTGGAGTTGCGATATGCTCGCCAAAATTTCAATAATGAGCTGCGAAGAGTGGTAGAAGATATCGTCAGTGGAACGGCAACGTTTAATGATGACTTGAGCAATCTGTATCAGCGTGATTATG
>CAZAXY010000157.1:4395-6740 GCA_964489125.1 uncultured Saprospiraceae bacterium | reverse complement strand
GAACCAGGGACACCAGGATTTTCAGTCCTGTGCTCTACCAACTGAGCTAAGGTACCTTCCACGCTTATATCTGATCTGCGGCCTTGCAGCCTCATTTCAGAAAGGAGTGCAAATTTATTCTCTTTTTTTACAATCACAAATAGATTGCAGGGTATATAATTAAGTTAATTGTTGACACCGTTGGTTGACAGTACAAAGACTGGTACTCTCACATCAAACATGGAGTGATTGGAAAGTGTCCTCATCTGATAGGAGCCTGACATCTTTCCGATTGAGGTCTTGAGTGGAGTCCAAGAGCTGTAGCTGTGTGAGCCTCCTGGTGGTATAATAGGTTGCTCACCTATAACACCTACGCCACGCACCTCTCTAATATTTAGTTCTGAATCCATGATGATCCAGTGTCGAGTTAATAGTTGTACTGCCTCCTCACTATTGTTTTCAATAGTGATGTGATAGCTATGGACATGCTTGCCATGAGCAGGGCTCGAGTGCTGCGGCTCAAACTGAGATGTGACGCTCACTTTAATACCATTAGTTATAGATGTAGTCATGCAAGTATCTCTTTATCAAATATATACTATCTGATTTAAAGAACATTCGCCAGCTGCTCCTTGATCTGGTCTAGCTCAACTTTCATTTTTACAACGATGCGCTGAATATCACTTTGCTGAGCTTTAGATCCCAAGGTGTTAATCTCACGACCCATTTCCTGTGCGATGAAATTCAACTTTTTCCCCATTTGGTGTTGATCTGAGCCAAGCTCTTGCAGGAAGTATTCACAATGCTGATGCAATCTCACCTTCTCCTCATGGATATCTAATTTTTCCAGATAATAGATTACCTCTTGTTCCAATCGGTTCTTATCAACCTTCTCATTAACCTGATAATCGCTAATCTGCTTGAGTAGTCGCTCATGGAGCAGCACTTTGCGCTGTTCTTCATATGGTGTTACCTCTTTCTGAAGCTCCATGATACTATTAACACGTGCGGTAAGATCATCCGAGAGTGACTTTCCTTCATCTTTTCTGAACTTGCTCAATTCTTGCAGTGCCTTGTTCATGACCTCCTTTACAAAAGCCCACTCCTCATCAGTTATTTCCTCTTCTTGAGAGGTGATCACATTGGGTATACGCACAATAGTCTGTAAAAAATCCTGTGGTGGCATCCCCTTATCATCCGCAAATGCTTTTAGTTGATCGTAATACATCTCCACCAAGGTCATGTTTAATCCATGATCTACTGGGCCTGCTTCAGTGGTGACAGTTTGTATGCTCACATCAATCTTGCCGCGGTATGCTTGCTCCAGCACCTGTGCACGTAATTGAATCTCCTTTGACTTATAATGGTAAGGAACCTTTATGCGGACATCGGTAGATTTCCCATTAAGAGTCCTGATATCTACTCGATAATGACGTCCTCCATATTCTCCCTCAGCTTTGCCATATCCAGTCATCGAGTATATCATATATCCATTTTTAAGTCCGCCAAGATAAGTCAATTAAGTAGTGGGAATGAATAAAAAGAGCTTCACTCCCAACAAACATATGCGCTCTGATCGGGATTCTTAAAACTATCCACTCCGAAAAAGAGGCAAATAGTTATGAGAAATGAATAAAATTGCGAAATTTGAGCCTCTACCTACTAACATAAGTAGTTATATACCAAGACTTTATAACATATGCGCAAAGCCGATCTTGTTAATACGATAGCCGAAAAAACCGGAGTTCCTAAGGTTGATGTACTCGTTGCCTTAGAGACTTTTTTTACCGAAGTAAAGGATACACTTACCAGCGGTGAGAATGTATATATCCGAGGCTTTGGGTCATTTGTAATCAAAAAGAGAGCTAAGAAAATTGGTCGACATATAAAAAAGAATGTCGCACTCGAAATTCCAGAGCACTATATCCCATCTTTTAAGCCTGCTAAGGTGTTTATGGATCAAGTCAAGGGTAATGTATCCGCATTGCCTGACGAAGAAACAGCATAAACAATATCATGAATACATTTCAAAAGTTGACAATCGCAGGAGCTTGCGTATTGTTGGCTGTACTATTTTTCGGTTTTTCAACCAAGCCTGATGCGCTTATTGAAAAAGAAAAATTGCGTGCGCTTAACAGCACTATTACAGATGCCAGTATCATTCAGAGAGATGTAATCAAGGCATTGACCAGCGAGCAGAGAGCGTCAATACAGATATTGGAGGCAAGAATAGCAGAAGCTATTGATACTGCATCGAGAGTAGAATCGCTCAAAGAACTATCAGGTACATGGTACAGATATGGTCAATATGCTCTTGCGGGATCTGCAGCTGAAGAGGTGGCTCAGGCGATGGGTGATGCGCAATC
>CAZAXY010000157.1:2428-4295 GCA_964489125.1 uncultured Saprospiraceae bacterium | reverse complement strand
CTCTTGCGGGATCTGCAGCTGAAGAGGTGGCTCAGGCGATGGGTGATGCGCAATCATGGTCGATCGCTGCGACGACGTATGCTAGAGGCATATCTGATCAGTCAATAGAAAAGAAAAGTGCCTTCTGTAAACAAAAAGCCATAGAATGTTTAGAAAACGCAATTTCCATCGATCCCGATAATCTTGAGTATGAATTAAATCGCGGAATATTATTCGCCAATTATCCAGAGCAACAAAATCCAATGAAAGGAATTCAGATTTTATTAAAACTTAATAAAAATCATCCCGAAAACGTGCCTGTCATGAATAATCTAGCGAAATTTGCACTCCAAACTAATCAGCTAGATAGAGCGCAAGTAAGATTGCAAAAAGCTGCCGAGTTAGACCCTAATAACAGGATGACAAATTGTCTTTCTATGGAACTCTATACTAAACTCGGAGAGTTATCAACAGCAGAGCAGTTTAGGGCTAAATGTGAATCAAAAATATAGTTTTTATGCCTTGCGGTAAAAAAAGAAAACGTCATAAAATAAGTACGCACAAGCGTAAAAAGAGACTAAGAAAGAATAGACACAAGAAGAAAAAATAACAGCAGCTCTTATTGGAGTTGCTTTCTGCACCGCTATATAGGTAGTATAGGAAGACTACATTTTACTGTACGCGATTTCTCATTATCTCTAAAATCTCTCTGTAATTGTTTTAACTACTTGAGGCCAGTGTGTCTCAAGGGAAAAGAATATTGTGGAGAAAGAACTAATTATCCAGTCGACAGAAGAATCTGTTGACATTGCCTTACTAGAAGACAGGAGGCTTGTAGAACTGCATCAAGAAAATTACGGCAGCGCCTTCAACGTAGGCGACGTATTCTTGGGGAAGATTAAAAAAACAATGCCCGGTCTAAATGCGGCATTTGTTGAAATAGGACACCCTAGGGACGCATTCTTGCACTATACAGACTGTGGACCGACGCTGTCCTCTGTAATCAAGTACACCAAGGAATCCACCAAGAAGAAAAGAAACAAGTCTTTATTAGACAACTTCAATATACCGCCAGAGATTGACAAGAGAGGCAGCATAGATAAAGTGCTGAAGAAAGGAGACTTCCTCTTGGTTCAAGTCTTAAAGGAACCAATCTCAACTAAAGGCCCACGTCTTAGCTGCGAGATCACAATACCTGGTCGCTATGTTGTGCTAAGCCCATTCAAAAACATCGTTGCCGTATCTAAGAAGCTCTCCTCTGAAGAAGAGAGAACAAGACTCAAGAAAGTTACTGAGAGTATCAAACCAAAGAACTTCGGTGTCATCGTCAGAACAGCTGCTGAAGGAAAGAAGGTTGCTGATATCCACGAAGACATCCTATCTCTATTGGCAAAGTGGGACCAAATCTTCCAAAAGATGCATGGCGCCCAGAGGTACCAGAAAGTCCTCAAGGAACTTGACAAGACCGAAACAATCATGCGCGACTTGCTCAATGATACCTTTAATCGTGTCGTTGTTAATAAGCAAGATACTTATGCCAACATGAAGGATTACCTCACAGGCTTTGATAAGAACAAGGCCAAAATCCTCGACCTGTACAAAGGTAAGCGCAACATCTTCGATCACTACGGTGTAACTCGCCAGATTAAGTCATCATTTGGTAAGACCTACACCATGCGCAGTGGAGCATATCTGGTGATAGAGCACACTGAGGCGATGCATGTCGTAGATGTGAACAGCGGGCCAAAGATGAAGAAGGTAGATCAGGAAACTGCTGCCATACAAGTTAATCTCGAGGCTGCTAAGGAGATCGCTCGACAAATGAAGCTGCGTGATCTTGGAGGAATCGTAATCATCGATTTCATCGATATGAAAGCTCCAGAAAACA
>CAZAXY010000157.1:0-2328 GCA_964489125.1 uncultured Saprospiraceae bacterium | reverse complement strand
GATCTTGGAGGAATCGTAATCATCGATTTCATCGATATGAAAGCTCCAGAAAACAAAGCCAAGTTACTGAGAGAGTTCAAAAAGCACATGGTCAATGACCGTGCTCAGCATACCATACTTCCCTTGACTAAGTTCGGTCTCATGCAGGTGACTCGTCAGCGCACCAGACCAGAAGTGAATATTTCTACTGCAGAGGTTTGCTCCTCATGTAATGGCACTGGTAAGGTGACACCTAGTCTATTGATCTCAGATGAGATAGAGAGAGATTTAAATAACATCTGTAACTCACGCCCTAAGTCCAAGATTACTCTAGAAGCACATCCTTACGTAAAGTCTCACTTAAAAGAAGGGTTCCCAAGTCTAAGGATGAAATGGCGTATGAAGTATAACAAGTGGTTGAAGATTATCCCCAATACAGAATTCGCCTTTAATCAGTATAAGTTCTACGATCAAAACGACGACGAAATAAGAATGTCGTAATACGATGAATGACCTATCATTCTTACATGAGATCAGAGGTCAAAGAATTCTCGTCGCCCCACTTAATTGGGGTCTTGGTCATGCAGCTCGTTGCATCCCAATCATCAGGGCTTTATCACAACATAATGAGATCCTCATAGGATCTGATGGGGAGTCCTTGGATCTACTCACCCAGGAATTTCCCAAGATGTCCTATGTTAGACTACCTCCTTATAATATCCACTATAGAGAGAAAAATTTTCTGTGGGGAATGATCAAGCAATCCCCCAAAATGATTGGGGCAATAAGTCAAGAAATGGCATTGACATCAGATATTGTCGACCGCTTTAAGCTTAATATGATCATCAGCGATCATCGATTAGGCTGTCGAGATAAACGGATCAAGAGCATCATTGTCGCACACCAATTGCAGATACAGGCAAATATGAAAATCGCTTCGATCGTGGGTTCAAAGCCAAACAAATACTTCATAAATGCCTTTGACGAATGCTGGATTCCAGATTATGAGTCAAAGCAGCTGAGGCTATCTGGTGATCTGGCAGACCATGACGGCATCAAATTCTATAAGTACATTGGCCCGCTGAGTCGCTTGACAAGAGCAGATAAACAGTCTAAATACGATATCTCCGTGGTACTATCCGGTCCAGAACCACAGCGCAGCAATATCGAAAGACGACTATATGATAAACTTAAAGACACGCCATGGCAAATCGTTTGGGTCAGAGGAACAGGCAAAAAAAAGGATGACACTCCATTTGAAGCTGACGATGATGTATACGACCTAGTCTCTCTCACCAAACTCAATCAGATTATAAACCGATCTAAACTCATCATCGCTCGAACTGGCTACACTACAATAATGGATATGGCTAAGCTCAACAAAAGGTGCATTCTCATTCCTACCCCTGGACAAACAGAACAAGAATATCTCATGCACAGTCTAAATGGCAGGAACAACTTCAATTTTATTAAAGAAGAGGAATTAGATAGGCTGTTAGAAATGATCTCCTCCGTACTTACCGATTAAACTGACTCATCGTATGGCTCAGTCCAATACTGCAAAAACTCAAGGCAGCCTGCGCACAGTGCGGTAGAATATCCTTTAACTCAGTCTTCTCCGAGTCTGTCCACTTGCCTAAGACAAAGTTGACTTGCTGACCCTTATAATACTCACTTCCTATTCCTACCCGTAGTCTTGCATAGCTGCTGCCCAAGCGCTGATTTATATCCTTAAGACCATTGTGGCCCCCGTCAGAACCCTTCCCACGAAGTCTGACTTGCCCAAAAGCTATATTGAGATCATCAACGATAACGAGCACTCGATCAAGCGGAATCTTTTCTTTTTGCATCCAGTGGTTAATGGCCTTACCACTCAGGTTCATATAAGTGGATGGCTTTAAAAGTAAGATGGTGCGGCCTTTATGCTTGATCGTCGTCAGATCTCCTAAGGTCTCATGTTTCCAACTCGCCCCCTTATTATTAGCCATATGATCTACTACATCAAAGCCAACATTGTGCCGTGTTCCATCATAGTCAGCACCCATGTTTCCTAATCCTACGACTAAATACTTCATAATGTCTTCCTGAACTTTTTTCTTACGCCACCACAAGATTGTCATGATTGTAATGAATTATGCCACAAAACTAAGACCTTACAGTCACAATGCCCCTGACGTGCGCCATGACAGCCCAATTATTCGACATATTCAACTTTTGTGCTAAGCTGAGTTTGCCTAAGCTTCTTAATGCTGGCAAGCTCCTTACTTCCTATTACATGATGCGGCGGAAGAAGGTTCCTTCTATCAAAGGTGTTCCGATGACCTTGTCTATCGAGCCTACCACTGCTTG
>CAZAXY010000156.1:0-6748 GCA_964489125.1 uncultured Saprospiraceae bacterium | reverse complement strand
CTCCATTAAGGTCAGTTGTGGTGCCGTTATAGGTACCTTTCTCAATAACTGTTGCACCAACTAGTGGCTCACCTTGATTATCGATTATAGTTCCGGAGACCTGTGCCGATATATAATGGAGCGATAAAAGTAGGATTGTCAAGGTTAAAAGTTTCTTCATAATTTTAAATTTAGGTTGGAATCAATTTTTTATAAAAAGTAGACTTATTTTATAGCAATAAGTCTACTTTTCAATAAGATTTATTGGCATGAATGGTATGCTGTATCGTGGGTAGAGTATAGCTATATTCTTAAATTACATATGGCTTCTTATCGAGAAGCGCATCTTATACACCTATTGCTTTCGGGTAAGAGCATCAAGCGCTTCGGATTAATAGGATTCTTACAATTAACACAATTGCCAAATCCAGGACTATCAACTTTAGATAGTGCCAACTGGAGTTTAGAGAGTTTTTTCTTTCTGTTCCTGATACTGACATCAAGCACTCCTTTATTATTAATAGCATCCATTCTACTGATACGACCGATAGAGTTCTCAGGACTTATTGGCTTAGCGCTTTCTTCGAGCTCTTTCAACTCACTTTGTAAAGTAGTTATCATACGCTTAATGTCGCGCTTAAGTATTTTTAATTCTTCTTGTGTCATTAGTCACAATTTGTTAATTTTCAACCGGTTATAACCAAAAAGAGAGCAAATGAGTCAATGGAGATGGACATTTTATGATCCCCATCAAGGTACACAGACTTTGGGATTATATCATGGTGAAGATTCTGGGCATGTAATGATTTATCTGAACCAGAAAGTTGTCATTATTGATTTTATGGTACATAAAACAAAGTCATATTCTCTAGTTGTAAATGAACTCTTAGTTAAGCTAAATCTTGTCGAGAATAATGGAGAGTTCACTTATGATTTTGAAAGTAAAAATACGGCTATTCCCCCTCCTAGTATGATGGGTTGGTTTAAGAATCTTCTGGCAATAGCTTAATTCAATATTCTAATAAGTATACTTTACAATTGATCTGCTAATTTTGGTGTTTTAAGTTTTATGAAGCATCCAGAACAGCTTGAGCAATATATTGAGGCCCTCATATTTGCATCTCAGCAGGCCCTATCCAACAAGGAAATAGCTGATGCAATCAAGGTTACGTTTGAGTATAAGATCTCACAAGAAGATATAGAAAAGTATATCGAACTTATAACAACCAAGTATGAACAGGATGCCTACGCCATGCAATTAATGCCGATCGCAGGAGGATATATGTTTATGAGTAAGCCCCAGTATCACAAGATAATTGGCGACTACTTAAGGCAAAATGAAAGAAAAAAGCTCTCAAAGGCTGCGCTCGAGACACTAGCAATAATAGCCTATAAACAACCTATCACTAAATCCGAGATGGAAGCCATTAGAGGTGTTGGTTGTGACTATACAGTACAAAAACTGTTAGAAAAAGAACTGGTTGAGATAACTGGTAGACATGAAGGACCAGGGAGGCCGCTCCTCTATGGCACCACAGTCAAGTTTCTCAATCATTTTGGTATAAAGGATACTACAGAGTTACCAAAACTTAAAGAATTTGAACCTGTTGATAATGCCATAGGATCAGAACCAGCAATATCAGAATAGCATGGATGATATATTAGTAAATAGAGTTGCCAATAGTAAACTAAAGACGATCAACTTGGAGGAGCTATATCCTCAAGAAGAGATCGTAAACTTTGATATTAAGGATTATCTGTTTCAAGAGCTTATCCTCAAAGAAAAGGATTTTAGGCAAGCACTTAAGGAACATGTCTGGGAGCAATATCGAGATAAGATATTGTGTATTCATTGTAGTACAGATGCTATCATCCCAGTGTGGGCTTACATGTTAGTGTCGAGCTATGCAGGTCAGATTGCCCATACCATCTATACTGGCACACAAGATCAATATTTGGTTAATTATTATGATCAAAAGCTGGATGACATTGATCTATCTGAGCATAAGGATGGTCTTGTTGTGATCAAAGGTTGTAGTAATAAACCCGTCCCAGCCAGTGCATATGCCAAGATTACCGCATTGCTTAAACCATATGTCAAGAGCTTAATGTATGGAGAGCCCTGCTCTACAGTGCCGATATATAAGAGGATACGCTGATTGATTGCGATCATCTAAACCGCTATATTGATTAAACCAGTAAAGTGCAATTATGAATAAGATAATGTTAGGATACTCTGTAGCGGGCGCTGCGGTTTTTTCATTCTTGGTATTCATGTCTTATGCTACAGATGATCCATTATCGGATGTTAATACGGCTAACAACTTGCCTCAGATTGTACGGGCTCCAAATGTGAATCGACAATTTGATTGGGCAGGGGAGATCGTACCAAGTACTCCAGATGCTACGGAAAGGCTCGATCGAGAGCTCATGGTTAATTCCTATTATCACTCGAGTACGTTACAGGTATTAAAGCTATCTAACCGATACTTTCCATTAATTGAGCGCATACTTCGAGAGCATGGCATACCGGATGATTTTAAATATCTAGCCGTTGCAGAAAGTGGATTGAGGCATGTCGCTTCCCATGCAAGTGCCAAGGGATTTTGGCAGTTTAGAAAGTTGGCGGCAAAAGAGTATGGCTTAGAAGTAAATGATGAAGTAGATGAACGATATCATGTGGAGCGATCTACCATAGCAGCTTGCAAATATCTGCTATGGCTTAAGTCTAAGTTCGGTACATGGACCAACGCATCAGCAGCTTATAACGTCGGGCCTACCAACTTTAAAAAGGAACAATCTAATCAGAGAGAGACTGATTATTATAAGATGAATGTGAATCAAGAAACTTCTCGTTACATCTTTAGATTGATTGCACTTAAGGAGATCATGTCATTTCCAGAACAGTATGGGTTTTACCTTGATCCAGCTGAAAAATACCCACCTATGGATAATTACTATGAAGTCCTCGTTGAGGAGTCCGTAACCAACTGGGGAGATTTTGCACATAGCTATGGAATCAGCTATCGAGAACTCAAGCGATATAATCCGTGGTTAAGGGATAATCACCTGACAGTAATTAACAATACTTATAACATCAAAATCCCTAAATCATAGGCTGTAATGAGATAGCTTGACGAAGTCTGCAACCCGTTGTTGAAAGCGGTCTTCTGATAGATTCTTAATGTTGTAATTGCTGAAATCTTCGACTACGAAGGAAGCTGCTGCAGAGCCATAAACGAGAGCACGCTTGAGATTTTCAAATGAGGTATCTCCTGTTTTCGCGATATATCCTAGAAAGCCCCCTGCAAAACAATCTCCAGCACCGGTAGGGTCAGTTACTTTTTCTAATGGCATGGCTGGTACGAAGAACATATTGTCCCGATCTAATAGTAGACATCCGTGCTCACCCTTCTTAATAATGAGATATTTTGGACCCAGATCAAAAATCTTTGAGGCGGCCTTCACTAAGGAATGTTCGCCACTAATCATGCGTGCCTCTTCATCATTAATCGTAAGTACATCACACAACTTGATGGCTTGCATGAGTTTTTCATGAGCACTTTCAATCCAAAAATTCATGGTGTCTAACACTACTAGTTTGGGCTTTTTAGTGAGCTGGTTTATCACGCTAATCTGAATATCTGGGGTGAGATTAGCGAGGAGGATGTACGCTGAGTCTTTGTAGCTATCTGGTAAGATTGGATCAAAGTCTGCTAGTACGTTAAGGTCTGTGGTGAGCGTTACCCGATCATTCATATTATCCAGATATCTTCCGGCCCAAAAGAAAGACTTGCCACCAGGTATGACTTTAACACCCTCGAGAGAAGCCCCCTGGCTAACTAGGTCATCAAGCTCTGATTGCGGGAAATCATCGCCTATAATAGACACTAATCTTATGTCATCGGTAAAATAGCTTGCGGCATAACTACTATACTGGCATGAACCTCCAATTACCCTATCTGCATTGCCATGAGGAGTCTCAAGACTATCAAAAGCAATAGTGCCAACTATCAATAAACTCATTTCTTCAATTTGGCGCAAAAGTAAAAAAGTATTGTGCCATACGTTGTAGGTATCCTTATAAAGTCCGTAATTTGTTGAAGCTCAGCAATATCGGGCATTAGAAACTACAGAACGCATTGTTATGATTTATACGATTTTTATATTCGGCTTAGGTGGTCCAGAACTAATAATAGTTGCTCTTGTGGTGCTATTAATGTTCGGTGGTAAAAAACTGCCTGAACTTATGAAAGGACTCGGCAATGGTATAAGAGAGTTTAATAGCGCTAAAGCTAACATCCAAGGAGAGATCAAAGAGAGCATGAAAGAGATCGACGATACGCCTAAATAGGTGTCTTTCGCAGGCTCAGTTCGTCTTAATATAGCAGCAATACTGTCTTCTCATGATTAGGACAATTATCACAATTATTTTATTTCTTTCTATTTCTTATCTGGTGCATGCCCAAGATGATGATGTTCGCCTAGATAGCTTTAGTAGTGTATACACAACTGCATTGGAGCAGGAGGATTTTGATCTACTTATATCGTTGACTCATCCAGATGTTATTAGTATAGCCGGTGGCCTGGAGTACGCCAAGCAGGATCTAATGCGAGATGCACAGGAGTACAATAGAATGCAATTGCGATTAACATCAGTAGAAACTAAGATTAGCTCAAAAATCATTGAAGCAGGCGATGAATTACATGCAATAGTCCCATATGAAAAGCTCTATGAGAATCAAGGCCTTAAGCATGAAGAACGCAACTACTATTTAGCTGCTTCTCTCGACGGCGGAGAGACGTGGACATTTTTGGATTTGCGTAAGCACGACGCCCAGAGCATTCCTTTATTTGTTCCTGCTTATGATGGACGGCTGAACATATTTTTAGAGTAGTTACCACACTTTTATAGCCTCTTTATCATCCACCCACTTACTCCATTTCTTGTTATAAGTGTGTATGGTGTCAGTGGCTATACCTTGCTGATTCTCCAATGGAAGGTCGCAGTTGATCCACTCGAATATGCTCCCATACAGATTGTAGACAGAGGTATAACCCAACTTTTCTAGCTTCTTTCCTATCTTTTCGCTTCGATACCCCACAGAACAATAGACAATAATTTTATCATCATGAGAGATTCCTTTAAGTAGCTCTTCATCAAATTTCTTGTAGCCGATATATCTAGCTCCAGGTATATGACTAATCTGATATTCCTCAAGTTCCCGAGCATCTAAGAAGATGTATTCATCAGCGTTTTCGTTAGCCTCAGGCACGTCGATTACTGGCACAGTAAAATTCAAAAGCTTTTCCAATCTTTCATCGAATGTTGGATTAACTACATCCTGACTCATCCCTTGAATAGCGCTTAAAAACAGGATTATTAATAGTGAAGTAATCAGTCTCATTATATCAATTGTTTAGCTCCAGAACCGACACGGTCGTTAATAATTAGTCCTGATTCTGTTAGTGACGAAAGTTCAGATTGTATAAATGATTGAACTGACTCAGCATAGGAGTCAGGATACAGCACGTGAATATTAGGACCTGCATCCAAGGTAAATGCCACAGGAATATGTTCTTGAATTCTATAGTCACGGATTTTTTCGATTGCCGCTACAGTATTAGGTTTCATCAATGTATAAGATGGTCTGGAGCACATCATCAGTGCATGTAGGGTGAGAGCCTCCTCTTCAGCTATGTCTATGAATCGCTCAATGTCACCTTTTTGAATTGCAACTAGCATTTCCCCAAGGTTAGTGCGAGCCTGTTGGTAGCGAGTTGGTGCAAATGGATTGCTATCCATCAATTTATGGCCTGCTGTAGAGGACACTGATTTTTTTTTGCCTGATATGATAAGGATATCATCGTGGAAATCTTGGAATATCGGGTCAAAACCGTGATATGGTACAGCAGCATGATTATCGCTTCCGTTAAAATCTGTTGTTTTACCCCATATCGCCAAGGTGGGATAAACGGATCGACACGCACTACCACTTCCAAGCCGTGCAACGAAAGACGCTTTCTTTCGGAAGGCATCTTCATCATGATCCATATCTGAACGGATATTTCGCTCGATGGAACACAGACATAATGCCAAGGCACTCATGCTCGATGCTGAAGACGCTATCCCCGATGAATGAGGAAAACTGTTTTCACTCTCAATGTCAAATTGTAATTGATCAACAAATGGGAATATTGACTTTAAAGCGTTCAGGTATTTTTCGATACGTAGTCTAAATGAATGCTCCACCTTCCCTTCAAAGCTAAAATTCAACCAGTTTTGTGATGATTCACGGGCCTTATAACGGATCGTAGTCTCGGTTCGAGCTTGGTCTAGCGTGAAACTTATTGATGGATTAAGCGGAAGTTGCACAGCCTTCTTGCCCCAGTATTTTATTAGTGCAATATTGGATGGACTCTGCCAACTCACGACGCCAGCCTTAGCTATGTCAAACTTCTGTGATGCACTATTATAGTAGTCTGGATTCAGCAATGTCTATTAATTAGGAGGCCTATACGATATGTCAAAATCTTGTAAAACGACATCCAAAATAGGGTTTTCGCCAACAGTGTAGACTTCTTTGAGTCGATATCCATATAACTTACTGGATTGATTCCAATAGAATGCATTGAGTTTACCTCTCGTTAGTTTAATCAGATCAAATAACGAAGTATCAAGTTCTCGTTCGATCATTTCAACAAGGATCTTGCCTTGAGTTTTAGATAGTTTTTTTAATGGCGTTTCAAACTCTTCTGTAAGCTCTTT
>CAZAXY010000155.1:0-6835 GCA_964489125.1 uncultured Saprospiraceae bacterium | reverse complement strand
ACTTATAATCTATATTAGTTCGTTTGAATCCTGAGCTTCTATCATGATCATCATGTCCGTGCTCATGAATATCGTGCCCATGTCCTTTGCCATGAGGATGGTCATGATCTTTACAAGAATATAAGGTGATTAGAAGAGCGGATAGGATTAGCAGTAAGGTAGTTCTGATCATGTATAAGGAGTCTTAGTTGAAAAATATGATAGAATGCTAATGTAGTGATTGCTGAGTTAATGTTTCTATAATATGGAGTATTCATAGAGGCTGGCTTAAAATATTGATTGTTAGGGGTTTACCCCTCTAATTGCTGACTTCTAAAGTGTAGCTAACAAGCGAACTTATGGAAATGATCAAGTCAAAACAAGTCTTGTGGACAATAATACTCTTATTGCTTAACGGCTACTTATTCTCTCTATAGGAGGGATATACTTGGAAGAATGTACCTATAGGTGGTGGATAAATCACTGGGCTGGTTATTCATCCACTTGATGCCGTTCGAGCCTATCGTTATGACCCAGCCAGTGGTACGATGATCCATATGATTAAAAGTGAGCTGAGGGATTATTCAGTTGAAGGCATCGCCTTACACCCGACTAATTCTTCGGAACTATAAGCCGTGAGCTGATTTTATTTAAATCCTGGTTTTGAAGCTGAGCAGGGCGCTATTTTTGAAGCCCTGATAGACGGGTGTAATTAGTTGGCTATTGTCATCTCTTTTATAGACTTAAACCTTTGGCTTCTTAATTAGATTCTGCTACTTGATAATATTTTTTGGACTTGGCAAGAAAAGACCATATTCGATAACTTCTAACATACGTTCTCTTTGGTCATAAGTAAATATCTGTCGCCAAGAGACATTGATTATTTCACTCATTACATTGCTTTCAATAATATCTATATCATCGCATCTATCAATAATATATTCCATATCTGCTGCGTCAGGGTTAGCTTCTTTAGTGTATGCATAGGTATCCAGAAGAAAATCGCCATCGCCAATACACAATAAGTCATTTATATTATGAAGAGTCATAAAATGACCAAACTCATGTGCTATTTGGTCAGGTGACCATATTCTATCCCAAATAAACATGGGATTAAATAATGGATTGTTAGGCTCTTGTTCAAGTGTTTCAGCACCATCTAATCTTGCTCCCAATAAAGAGACTGGAATTGTTGGCGATAAAAATCTATCAGTTATATAAATATTAATGTATTTGTTAGGATTCCAGTAATTATCTTTAGCAAGAGTTTGTAGATCGGCAGAAGAGAGATTTTCTGCTGATTCAATAACGCTATTTAATCCAATATAATCCAACTTTCTTCCTTGCGGATCAAATTCCACTGGAAATAAGCTGATACCAGTTGATACTTTATTTGGATTGTCCCTTAAGAGCCGCGAAACATGAGTATTGGAGAGGAACTCATTTACTTCAATTAGAACTTCATTAACTCTAACATCTATTGCCCCCCCTAGATTATGAACAATGACCGGCATTTCTATATTCGCAATCTCAGGTTCTTGCCTAACAGTGATGTCTACCACTTTAGATCTTGTATTACCTATCTTTGCATAAAAACTATATATGCCAGCATCATTTATTGGCACTTCAAAATTTAATGGGATATCTCCCTCCATAAAAACCTCATTAAACTTACGCCTAAAGAATCTTGGTTCTCCGTCGACAATAGCTTCTATTTGAAGGAAAAAATCCTGTGGTAAAGACCACGGGTTATTAGTAAGAAAAGGAGGGCCGCCATATAACAATTGTGCGTCGGCAAGTCCATCTTCATAAATACCAAAAATGACAACTGTAGGCGAAAAAATGTCAATTTCAGGAATAACGGCATTTACTCGAAACACTCCTGTTTTATCTGGTACAAATGTGTTTCCTTCTATGCGCTCACCATTAACTTCATATTGAACAGATATGTTAGTAATAACCTCATTTAGCTCGTCGCGTGCAAAAGCATTCAAGCTTATAGGGTCACCGCCTTCAACATAAAATTCAGATGAAACCGTAATAAAGATATCATCGACGTTCCCTATCTCATAAAATTCGGTGGCATCTACTATATCAGATTCTGTACAACTCAATGTTAAAAAGGAGCAAAAAATGCCAAAATATATAACTGAATTCAATGTTTTAAAATCCATAGTGCAATGATATTGTTGAACCGATTCTCCTAAGATTGGGAATGCCGACAACTTCAGATGTATCTGAAAATGAGTTGAACCCATTAATTTCTATACGTAGATTTTTATAAAAGACCCCTAGTTGTAGAATTGTACCATAACCGAATCTTTCAAATACCTTATCTATGTCTATATTGAATTCACTGCCATCGAGAGAATCAATCTGTATGTTTAAATGATACTGAGCGAAGACCCCTATGCCAGAATATGCCCCAAAAGAATCCCCAATACTAAATACAAGAGGTATGATCCCGACATTTGCGGATTTAAATTTCAAGTTACTCTGAAAAAGAGATTGATCTATTCTTCTAAATGTTTCTTCAATGCCAACCTGTTCATATGCAACATATAATCTGGCCTTATAATGACGATAATTAGCCAAATTTGAAGCTATTCCAATACTATACGAACTCTCATTATTAATGACGAGAGGAGAAACAATCAGAGATGATGTTCTATTAAGTCCGTACTGCCCAGCGGCAATGAATAAACTAAATTCTGAGTCATCAAGCCACTTTTCTTTATGAACTTTACTATTTGAAGAAGTATCATGATAAGGAATATTAAATTCTGATGCTACCTCTTCTTGTGCATAAGTGTAGATAGTAAATAGCACTAAGAATATTAATAAGGTGTTGACGCGCAAAAAAAATTGAAAATTGTATAGCGCAAAGCACTTTTTAGGAGCATAAAAACACCATCGCTGTCTTTCAGATATATGTAACATATTATTGGTTAAGCAATGACACAGTCTATTATAATCAAAGATAAATTGTTCGAACCAAAAGAATCTCATGGTATACAGTGATATTTTGATGAAGAATTGTCGGGAAGTTGTTAGGGAATATCGATTTAGTACTATTATGCCGACGTTAAAATAATGAGACATCATTATGACAGGCACATACATTTTATATCAGACATTATAAGCTTTAGGTTAGCGTGTACCGATTCTAATTGCACTAAGAATTGCAGTACTGTAAAAGAGCTTTTTTGCATCAAAAGGAAAGGTGCTGAATCAGAAACAAAAAAGCCATGCTTGGCGGGCATGGCTATAGTTCTCAGGAATTCTATCTAAAAATGATTTTTACGTTACTTGTCTATATGACAGCTGCAAATAAGTTAATCCCTAGGTCATGCCATATATTATGTTGAATAGCTCATAAGAGAACATGACTCTTGATAAAGCTTATCTTTGCACTCTTTTTGAGGATACTTATTCTTCTCAGTCGTAGTCGATAGCGCCATGTCTATGAAACGTAAGAGCTCAAAGTCATCAAATATAAAAGCTTTTGAACCTTACCTTCAACGACTTAAGCCTTAAAGGCGAGATTTTAAAAGGGCTAGAAGATCTTGGCTTTGAGAAGCCCACGCCCATTCAAGAACAAGCCATACCGCACCTATTGGAGAGTGACGGAGACCTTATTGCTCTTGCACAGACTGGAACGGGAAAGACAGCAACATTTAGTTTGCCTATCCTCAATCAGATCGACACTGATGAGAATACCGTACAGGCGATCATACTAACACCTACCCGTGAGTTGTGCTTACAAATCTGTCGCGACATAGAATCATTCAGCAAGCACATGCCCAGGATTTCAACACTTGCAGTATATGGTGGAACTGGAATCCGTGAGCAGATTCGCGCACTCAGCAAGGGTGTACAAATTGTAGTAGGTACTCCAGGTCGAACACTCGATCTAATAGAGCGGCGCAAGTTGAAGCTTGGTAATGTCAGATTCCTCGTCCTTGATGAGGCAGATGAGATGCTGTCCATGGGATTTCAAGATAGCTTGAATGCAATCCTCGATACTACCCCTGATGAGAAGCAGACCATCTTGTTTTCTGCCACAATGCCCAAGGAGATACGGAAGATTGCTAAGAAGTATATGACAGATCCTCACGAGATTTCTGTCATAGAAGAGAACAAGAGTACGTCCAATGTGAGTCACGAGTACTATATGACCTTACATAAAAATAGGTATAAGGTGCTCAAAAGGTTAGCCGACTTCCATCCAGACATCTATAGCATCGTATTCTGTAGAACTCGACGAGAGACTCAGCAGATCGCTGATAAGCTGATGCAAGATGGTTACAGTGCAGATTGTACTCATGGCGATCTATCTCAAGCCCAGCGGGATCAGGTCATGCAGCGATTCCGTGAGAAGAAAATTCAGATGCTCGTCGCAACAGATGTTGCAGCACGTGGTATCGATGTCAATGATCTCACACATGTCATCAATTACCAGCTGCCAGACAGCCTTGAGACCTATGTCCATCGAAGTGGACGGACTGGACGAGCTAATAAGCACGGTATCTGTATCACCATCATCAATGCTAAAGAAGGTGGTAAGATCCGCCAGCTCGAGAAGAAAATAGAAAAGTCGTTTGAGCAAAAACAAATACCCGAGGGTTCTGAGATCTGTCGCAAGCGCCTATTTAACCTGATAGATGAGGTTGAGAAAGTCACCATCAATGAAGAGCAGATATCCGAGTTTATCGAAGAGGTCAACAACAAGTTGGAATGGATGAGTCGAGAAGACTTAATCAAGCGATTTGTTTCCGTAGAATTCAATCGATTTCTTGAATATTACAGCAATGCCGGAGACCTCAATGTGCAGGCTAAATCATCTAGGGATAAGGGAAAAGGCAGAGATAAGCGCTCTAAAAGGGACAATGCATCCTATACACGCTACTTCATAAACTTAGGAAAGGACCAGAAGGTAAATCCTAAAGAGATGATCACACTGATCAATCAATCGCTTAAGGGCAAGAAGTTCTCAATAGGTGCTATCGACTTACAGAAGAATTTTAGCTTCTTTGAAGTGGAGGAAGGGCTGGAGGAATTAGTCATTAGTAGGATGCGTAATTCTAGATTCAGAGGACGTAAGATTAATGTCGAGATAGCCAATCCTATGCCGAAGGGTAGGGGCGGCAAGAAAGGTCGTAAGAATCGAAATTTTAAGAAGAAGAAAAGGAGATAAAAAAGGCTACCTAATCATATTTAGGTAACCTTGGTTGATGCAGTAAAAAGATTTAAGACGTTGCTTGAGCACCAGATGTCTGTCTTTCCTAACCCAAACCTATTGCTAGCCACCTGGATGCCTTGAGTGAAATGAAAACTCTAATGCATTTAGCACTTGATGCTTTGCTCAAACAATAGATCAAATATCTAAGATCGGAGGTTGCTAAATCGGTCAAATTGGTTGCTCAATCCGTCATAAGGCTATAAAACAGGTACTGAGAACAGAATTTGTAGGCTTAAAAAGTGGCACATTAAAAAAAGGCTACCTGATAATTAGGTAGCCTTGGTTGTTGCAGTAAAAGTTGATATGTAATTGTTTGAGCGCCAGATGTCATCCTAAATAATCAATACCAACGTGTAAGCTACACCTGGATGGATTGAGTGAAATGAAAAACTCTAATACATTTAGCACTTGATGCTTTGCTCAAACAATAGATCAAATGTCTAATATTGGAGGTTGCTAAATCGGTCAAAGTGGTTGCACAATCCGCCAAGAGCGCATGTAGAACATCAAATAGCGCTGAGATTTGGATCAAGGGAGACTTTTTCAGAATGGTGATTCTACTCACTTAGATAAGCGGACGGGCTCCGCCCATATCTCGATTTAAAACTGCGAGAAAATGACTTGGCATCTCTAAATCCTGAGTGATATGCGACTTCTGCTATAGTCCTATATTGTTTCTTCTCAAGTAGTGATCTTGATTTGTCAAGCTTATGCTCTTGGAGATATTTAGATGGACCTAAGCCGCATAGCCTTTTCAATTGTCGACGAAGTGTAGATTCACTCATCGCAAACTCAGTTGTAAGCATACCTACGCTTAACAAATGATCTGAGATATGATCAGTGATATAGGACTCAATTTGGTTCAGCCATTGGGCATCCGCGTCATTAATTTTTACAGTACTTACCTCTTCATCTTCTCTTGCGTCATAGTTGGTGATCAGATTATGGACTCTAACTCGCAATTCTTCCTCGTCGAAAGGCTTGCTGAGATAGTCGTCCAGTCCAACTCGCAACGCATTTATCTTGATATATCTATCTGTTCTAGCGGTAACGAGTATTACTGGTATATGTCTATAATTACTATCAGACTTGAGGTGATCCAGAAGCTCTAATCCATCAACTTCTGGCATCATGACATCACTAATGATTAGATCCGGTTTGTTTTTTTCTTGCTCTAGAAATTGTAGCGCTTCTCGACCATTGCTCACCGTGTGTATGTTATAGTCCGGCAATATGATGCGATAGTATTCTCTAAGTTCTGGGTTGTCTTCTGCAATCAGGAGTCGCCTGAGATGACCATTGCTTGAACTGATACTAACAGCTCCTTCAAGATTGTCTGGGCCTAAGTGAATTGAAGACTCTGAGGCAATATCAACTGGTGTCTCTTCAGTTGATTTTTTAGGTATAGTCAAGTAAAATGTACTCCCTACATCAATCGTACTTTCTACTGTCAAGGAGCCTCCTAATAGTAACGCCAGCTCCTTACTGAACGCAAGACCGATGCCAGTACCACCTTCGTGATGTCTATCACGCTGAGACATATAATACCTATCAAATACATTACTTAGTTCATCAGGAGCTATACCCTTGCCAGTATCATTGACGTATATGGTG
>CAZAXY010000154.1:0-6872 GCA_964489125.1 uncultured Saprospiraceae bacterium | reverse complement strand
GTGATGGTAATTTTGATAGTACGAGTCCATCTAGGCTATTAGGCATCAATACTGATGGAGATGTCCTCGAGATTGTCCCAGAGTTAGATTCATTTGCACTTAACGGTAATTCTTTAGTGATATCGTTGAACGGTGATGGAGTAGATCCGCTTACCGTAGATCTAAGTGGAGTATCCGGTAGTTCTGATAACATATATAATACTGATGGTAGCCTGAACTCTGCCAGAACAGTAAATCTCAACACGCATAATTTAACATTTGACGGGACTGCTGATGGAGATATAATTATACAATCTGATGGCGATGTTGGATTAGGAACTCTGAGTCCTTCTGCACGATTAGATGTTCAAGGAGGAACAGTTACTTTAGGAGAATATGGTATCGGAGCCCAAGCCGACACTACCAACGTCGATTATATACTGACAGCTAATAGTTCGGGAGAAGTTAAAGAGCTTAATACTGCTAAGAACACAAGATGGTTTTATCCACCAGCGGTAGTTATTGATGCTTCTTCGCTAGACACCATGGTAGTACTAGATTTGTATGGAGATTATAGGTCACAGTTTAGTACACCAGTAGTCAGTAGTGATGGATCTTCTGGTTTTGTGCCATACTATCAACAAGATGAACTCGAGTATCATATTACAGATTTTGACTCAACTATACTCTCCAATATCTCGATCGATTCTGATGGCGTGATGACCTACGATGTAATTTCAGTGCCATTTGATAATTATACAGTTATTAATGTTGTCTTTGTCATTAAAGATCCATGATGCAGAAGTTAATATGTGGATTGCTTTGGCTATTTTCTATTGGATTTCTTAGTGCACAGGAAGTATTCTTACCGTATTTTCAAGATTTTGAATCAGCCGTTACAGGAAACCCTGGAGTGCTTCCTGAAAACTGGACTCAATCAATAGAAGGAACCTCACAATTTTGTAATTTTGGTCCATCCAATTGTTTTCAATGGACAGTTATGTCAGGAGCAACTGGATCTGCCAATACGGGCCCGACTACTGACCATACTCCTGGAGCTGGAAACGTCAATTATCTTTTCGTCGAGGCCTCTGGTAATGTTAATCCCGAAGTAAGAATTGAAAGCCCATCTTTTAATTTGGGAGGGGCTCCTACTAATCTGGAATTTTGGATTCATAACAGAAATGGAACGAATAATAATTCTCACACCCTAGAGGTACGTATTGCCGACGCTGCAACACTAAACTTCATCGATGGAGGTCCAATTGCAAGCTTTACGCAGACGGAGGTTAATGATTGGGTATTTAACCAAATTGATATCAGTAGCTTTGCTCTAAGCGGGGACATTAGGGTGGTGTTCAGGTGGATTCATTTCAATGGTGGTTTTTCCAACATTTTTCAGCATGATATAGCAATCGATGACGTCAATATCGAAAGTACATCCTCTGTGGAAGTTTGTAATAATAATGTTGATGATGATTTGGATGGACTTGTTGACTGTTTAGATTCGGATTGCGATAGTGAACTCATTTGTGATACCGATTCTGATGGAGTAATTAATAGATTCGACATAGATGACGACAATGATGGCATAACTGACGCTCTGGAATGTTATGGTACACTAAACCTAATTACTAACCCAGGATTTGAGTCGGGGAATACAGGATTTTCGTCTAATTATGAATTTAGATCCTGTACTTCTGATTGTGGCCCAGATCGAGATGTAGATAGAGGAGAATATGCAATAGAAGGAGATGCATGCTCATGTGGAGCGCAAGTTAGCGGCAATCAGGAATGGATCGGAAGCCCTATCGAAGGAAGCTCATTTATGATAGTAGATTTTGATGCGCCTGATGACATAATATGGAGTCAGTCTTTGACTGTTCTACCATTTCGAGAATATAGTTTTAGTGCATGGGCGCTGAATATCAGTTTTATTGATGAGATTGACCCAGGTGTGAGGCTGGCAGTATCTACAAATGGAGGAATAGATTATAATATAATAGGAACAAGTACAGATATCAGAGAGATTAATGGATGGACAAAACTTGGGTATACTTATCAAAATGGCGACTTTACTACTATAGATGTTGCTATTATCAGTTTAGATGGTGGAGATAATGGGCGAGAGATTGGATTAGATGGATTAAGTTTTGTTGAGACTAATTGTGATAATGATAACGATGGAGTACCTAATATCATAGATTTAGATAGTGATAATGATGGGATCTATGACGTCATAGAATCATCGAGCAATCAATCTCAATCAGGAGGAAGACTCAATACTAGCGTTGATCCTTTTGGCCTTCCTAATTCGGTCACTGATAATATGGGATCTATTAATTATCAGATAGCGGATAGTGACGATGATGGTATTTTAGATCAGACAGAATTAGAAAGTGATGGTGATGGTTGTTTTGATGCATTTGAGGAAGATATCAGCGATCCAGACAATAATGGGGTCGCTGGTCTCGGTCTACCTACAGTAGATAATGATGGATTAGTTCAATCGATAACGTACACAATCCCTAGCAACAACACATGGCAAATTCCGGAAGCAGAAAATCCAGGCTGCGATGGGGATACAGATGATGATGGAATCTTAGATATATCAGATTTGGATGATGACAATGACGGTATTCCTGATATAATAGAAAATGCAGCTTTTATAGATTTTAGTGGCACAAGAACATTATTAGTAGGGTCTGATGAGAATAATCTACTGATCGGAGACAAGATTGTGTTTGAAGATGCCGTGTTTAGTTGTAACAATATATTTTATGATATTGTGCTTACTATTACAGATATAGAAGGAGTTATAGTCAGCGCTGATGCAAGCGGATTAATTAACATAGGTTCAAATCCTAGCCTCGATGAGTTTGCCACTTTTACCTTTCAACTGGTAGAGTCTGGCTCTGCTACTTTCAGTAATCCTGCGGGAACAACAGCTACTGTTGAGGATTTTGTCCTTATACAACGTGATGTTGATTCTCAATTAAACAATGATTTCACAGAAATAGTCGGTACAAGTGATGCTACACCTCCAGACAATGTATTTTTTACCACAACAACTGTTATTGAGAATGGAGGATTTACCAATGGCGGTGGGCCTTCAGCATCATTCACTACATATAGATTGCAGCCGTTTGGCGGTCCAAATCCTTTTAGCCCCCATCCAGCCCTTGTCGGGATAGATGAGTTGGATCCAGATTATGGAGTTTTTCTGTTTTATGAGAACTTCAGCTTTGTAGAATTGATTTTTGGAATTACTGGCAGTTCAACTGTTGATTCTGATCGTACAACTCGATATGCTGCCCAGAATGAATGCGATCTAGATGGCGATGGTGTGCCTAATTCGGCAGACTTAGATTCGGACAATGATGGAATCTATGATATTCATGAAGCTGGACATGCATTTACAGCAGATGTAGATAACGATGGTATAATTGATGGATCACAATCCTCCTCAGGGGCTAACGGATTATTTGATTCGATAGAAACATCGTCAGAAAGTGGTTTGATAAACTACACTATTTCTGACTCAGATTCTGATGATATAGAAAATTTTCTGGAGTTAGACTCTGACAATGATAACTGTTTTGATACCGAAGAAGCTGATATAACCGACGATGATGTCGATGGCATAGCTGATACGGGAGTCCCGATGACCGACGGATTTGGTGTCGTAACAACTATAGATTATGAAGCGCCGCCAAATAATAACTGGCAAGATCCTTTGCAGAGCTGCCTAGAGATCTGTGATAATGGGATCGATGATGACGGTGATGGATTAATCGATGATTTTGACACTGATTGCGCTGATTTTTTTCTCGAGGCGGAGTGTGGTTTCCCTGGGGCCAATTGGGTTAGAACTTTTAGTGCTGACGCGTCCAACAATGATTTTCAGACTATTTTGTCGGGGCTTAACTCTTTAGACGTTCCACCAACTAATGCCGAAGACATTCTTCGTTTTACAATAACGATTTCTGCTCCGGGGACTTATAGAATCTTTGGTAGGGTGAATTCAGCAAGTGGTGCGGACGATTCGTTTTGGTTTCGAGTAGATGAGGATATCTGGTTTAAATGGAATGATTGGGATACAGAGGGAATATGGGAATGGAGAGAGTTTACAGATAACGACAATGCAAATACTCCTGTTAGATATATTCTAGGAATAGGGAGCCACACTATAGATATAGCATATAGAGAAGATGGAGCAGGCCTTGATAAACTCCATCTTACGATCAATGGAGGAACCCCTGAAGGTCTTGGTGAAGAGGCTTTTAATTGCCAAAGATCCATTACCACTAATCTCTTTCTAAACTATAAAATCAGAAATAGAAATAATTAACATATTGCTAAGATATGCAATATATTATTTGCTCTGTTACAAATAGTTAATTACATTTGTCTACGATTTTATAAGTACTGACCAGACACTTACGCATTTCTCTGATTAATAGAACTATTCAGAAATGCGTCGTGCATTTATTTATATTATTGCCTTTTTTCTAATGTCTGTTGGACTGCTCTATGGACAGTGCCCTAACAACATATGGGATAGTATGAATGAAGGTGCCACCTACATAGACGGTTTAGGACAAAAGGCCATATACGGGGACTTTACCAATATGGACAATGCGCAATATGTAAATGATGGATCTCTTTATTTCTTTGGTCTTATCGTCAATGATGGACATATTGGAGATGGATTTGGAGAAGAATTTATAAGGTCATGCGATGATAGGGAGACTATCATAACTGGAACGGGATTTACAGAGTTTAACAGACTCGATGTTGATAATTCTGAAGGGGTCTTCCTTAACACAGAAATGGGGATAAAGGAAAATCTGAGCTTCACAGCAGGTGTAATTCGGACAGATAGAGGTCGACCAAATAATAGAGTTTCTTTTGGAGAGGGAGCTACCAATACTGGAGCAACAGATGATAGACACATAGACGGCACAGTAGTTAAGAGAGGTGCAGGGGTTTTTTCGTTTCCACTTGGAGATGGAGATCATATATCGCCTATGAGAATAAGAGGACAGAACTCTTTTGATATTTTTGAAGCGACATATATATCAGATAACCTCGATCGATTTCAACAAGTTTCGAGAGGCTCCTTTCCAGAAGACAGCACCGATTTCAACATTATTGCTGTACAAGACTTGGAGTTTTGGACTCTAGAAGGAGGACAAAGCACAACTATCACACTTTCCTTTACATCGTATAGTGATATTTCAAGATTAACTGACAATCCAGAAATAGATTTAACAGTAGTTGGTTGGCGTGATGGCCAGTGGGAAAATCTAGGACAGACCGATTTTGTTTCATTTTTAGGAACAGGTACGGTCACATCTCGGACAGTAGTCCCTAATGATTATGAGGCCTTTACCTTTGGAGTTTTGGATTCTGATGGCGATCAACTTGCGGATTCGGATGATATTGGAGTATTCAATCCTTGTGTGCCAGACCCCAGTTCGCAAGCTTGTTTAGAGCAGAGCTGTATCAGTATAGATGCAGCAGTATATCTCGAGGGGGCGTTATATCAAAATGGGCAATATCTCACTGAGATGAGAACCCAGCTGAATACTTTTGGATACCTACCTGGACAAAGACCCCGTACTTTGCTGGGAATAGCTAGCCATTCTGGACAACCTTACAACCGAGTACCCTGGTTATATGATGGTACAGAAGGTGATGATATTGACGAGCTTAACAACGTGATCAACAACAGTGTATATCGAGAGGACGTAGTCGATTGGGTCTTAGTAAGCCTTAGGACCACAACTTCATACACCTCTACGATCTGTACCAAGGCTGCATGGGTATTGCAAGACGGAACTATAGAATTGACGAGCTTTTTTGATTGTTGCGACCAAGATACAGATGAGTTTTATCTCGTTGTGGAGCATCGTAATCACCTAGCAGTTATGACGCCAACACCTATACGAGTAGATGATGAGGGAATGTTGAGGTATGATTTCAGAAGCAATGACTCTTATTCGGCATTGTTAGGCTCTACACAAAAAGAGATTTTCCCAGGCATGTTTGCCATGTTCGCAGCTAATGGTGAGCAGGAGTTGTCCATTGAGTCATCACGAGACATTAATGCCAATGACAATGGATTTTGGGCTCGTGCTAATGGTCGCCATAGTGGGTATTTCAACTCCGACTTTGACATGAATGGCGATGTTAACGTCCACGACAGAGCTCTTTGGGGGTTGAATAATGGGGTTTTCACCGATGTTGATACGCCTTTTAACCAGTAGTTGACAGTTATTTTGCAAATAAAGCATTGAAAAGATGTGATTTAAGGGGTAAATTGCCGTCATATAAGCGAATTGTCAATACACTAACTATTCTCAACACTTCACTATGAGCATAAAGAAAGTTTTATTTGGTCTTTTTGCGTCAATCTTGATCATCCTTACATCTGCTAACATTGTATCTGGAGCAGAAGATGTTTATACCGATATTATATTGATTAATGGAGTTGCAGTGCTTGCTGACTATGATCAAAAAGGAGAGGTCCTTAAGGAGTATGCCGAAGTTCCATACTATTTTTCGTCGTATCAATCTCATGAAACAATAGTTAAGAAAACCACAGCCAAGTTTAAGGGATTATCGGTTAAACCCCACAAAGTTTTCGATAATAATCATTTCTTAGCCGCTACATATGACGTTGATGCAAGTAGCACAACATCGTGTAACTTCAATGATATAAATGATATTTTAAACGGTGGCTTTATGGATGATGGACACATTCAGGTGATGTCTTCTCACCACATAGTTGCAATAAGACAAAGAGTTAAAGTCCAACTTATCTAAAAAATATATCATATTACATTTTTTTATAATATGTAATATTCCTACCTTTGTAAAGTCTCATC
>CAZAXY010000153.1:0-6890 GCA_964489125.1 uncultured Saprospiraceae bacterium | reverse complement strand
ACCCGCGACCCCCTGCGTGACAGGCAGGTATTCTAACCAACTGAACTACCAGACCTATATTATTCTAATATTGTAGTTCTTTATTCTACAAAAGCTGTCAGGTAATTTTGAATACCTGCGCTTTGCATCCACGAGCCATTGTTCGTGGTTCTCTTCTTATCGAGTGAAATCATTCACTCACCCCCTTCCTTTAAAGAGTGTGCAATATTAGCAACTATTTATATATGGTGCAATTAAAGCATTAGTTTTTTATCACTCTTATTAGCGATTACTTTTAAGCGAAGTGAAACGAGGCCGATATTAAGAAGAATCAAGTATAGTAAAAATATCGACCACTCAGAAAGCGTCGGTATGGCTTCCATATTTTCAGTTGGAATCGAAGTTTCATTTCCTTGATCAACTACACAATCACCTACTTCTGGGCACAGGGTATCACTGGTATAGCGGACACCGTTAATCATGACGCTGACTGCGGTACCTGGCCGACGGAAGATTGGAATATCAGCAAATCCTCGAGAGTTTATTGTGCCTATAACCGTCCCTCGGCGTATAGATGCACCATTAAGATTTAATAGTGATTGTGCGCCAGAATCGTTGTTTTCTGTTATGATTACATCTGTACTAGGCAGGCCGTTCACTCTTAAGGTATCTATAAATAGATCCTGACCGGCTGCAGTACTTCTTAAGTTGCCACAATCACAAGACGCTGATAAACTTATTGAGCTGCACGTAGGATTCGTAGGATTACTCTCACATAATTCCTCAGCAATACTAATCCCTGTTATAAAGCCATCTACATCAAATGGACATACTTCTATTATTTCGTTATTAGTATCGCAGTAGCAATTACAGAGGGACACAGTTTCTAACATGCCTCTCAAGAGGAATCCGCACTCCCCGTTTATAACACTGCTTGTGCTGATAGGTAAGAAACCTGTGCCGTCATCATTGGCATTATGTCGATATGATGTAGTGAATGTAGTTGACTCTCCAGGCGACAGTGTGCCTTGAGGTTGAGAACTGATCTGCAAGAATGAAGAAGCTCCTGGAGCAAAAATCAGTGGAACTTGTATGGTCAGGGTCTCATTTCCATCATTTGTAAGAGTCCATGTATCCTCCTTCAAGGTTAGATTTTGATCCAAATCTTCATGTGGAAGGAGTGTTGTGTAGAAAGAACCACAACCAATATCAAGTATGGTACCATCTGATTGCTCTTTAGATATAGCGAGTGAACCTTGTGCCAAAGATGATCCAATAACTGATATCATCAGAATAAAAGTGACAATAAGGCCACTTAGTGTGCTCGTTTTCGTTTTCATCATGTTCGATTTATTCACACCACATGCGATGTGAAGTTTCGACTTAATGTCTTTGACTTAAACACCAAATACCTATAAGCAATAATTCTTTCTACAGTAGTCTGGAAGACTATTGTCATGGTAAGGCGTTTTCATCAATGATCAAATATACTAATATTTTTATATATAAATAATTGATATATGATTTTTTTGAGCTGTAACAGATGATTAATCAGCGATATAAATATGAACTATATTTTTAATACTTCAATTCCTATTGTAATGTATGACGGTTGATAAGCGAAGGTCTATATTTACGCTTCTGTACGAACTAAGAGATTATGGTATTTCTTGATTTTGAACAACCCCTAGAGAGTTTATATGAGCAGCTCGAGACTATAAAAAAGTTAGAGAGTGAAGGTGATATAGACGTCACTGATAAGATAAAGGAGCTAAACGGACATATTCGTAAGAAGAAAAAAGAAATATTCACGGACTTGACGCCTTGGCAGAAGGTTCAATTGTCAAGACACCCCGCTCGTCCCTACACGCTATACTATATAGAGCAGATATGTAAAAAATTTACAGAGCTTCATGGTGATCGGAAGTTTGGCGATGATAAGGCTATAGTCGGAGGATTAGGTTCTATCGATGGTCAGACGGTCATGATTATAGGTCACCAGAAAGGAGTAAACACCAAGATGCGTCAGTACCGCAATTTTGGCATGGCAAATCCTGAGGGCTATCGCAAGGCTTTAAGATTGATGAAGACGGCAGAGAAATTTAATATTCCTGTCATTTGCTTTATCGATACCCCGGGAGCATACCCAGGCATCGAAGCGGAGGAACGAGGTCAGGCTGAAGCTATTGCACAAAATCTTCTGGAGATGGCCCAACTCACCGTACCTATATTATGTTATATAATCGGCGAAGGAGCATCAGGCGGAGCATTAGGGATAGGCTTGGGCGATAGAATATTTATGCTGGAATACACATGGTATACCGTTATTTCACCTGAGTCATGTTCATCTATATTATGGAGGACATGGGATTACAAAGAACATGCCGCCGAAGCATTAAAATTAACGTCTGATCATATGCTCGACTTTGGCTTAATAGATGGAATAGTACCCGAACCTATAGGAGGTGCACACTCTGATCCTGATAAGATGGCTAAAGCACTCAAAAAACATATTAAAACAGAACTCGAAGAGTTGGTGCAGATTAAGTCAGATGACCTCATACAGGGCAGATTAGATAAGTACGACGCCATGGGTCAATTTGTGAAAAAGTGATAGGGAAGAATTAATGGTCGGAGGGATTAAGAGGTATTTCTTTAATAAGGAGTACTCAAAAGTTTCTGTAAAAGCTACGAATGCCAAGTCAAATGTTAATAGGATATCGACCATGTTAATTTTGACTGATGATCAATCTTTTGATAAGCAACAACTGGCTCGTTCTGTTACAGTCCTAGGTAAACGAGGGATAGATACAAAAGGCTTTCTTATTTCATCCTCTTCATCCGAGGCAGAGAATTCAATTGTGGAAGTAATAGACCCTGAGTGTTTTACTTGGTCTGGTGTTCCTAAACAAGAATTTTTAGTTAGATGGTTACAAAGCAGATATGACTTAATAGTGAAGGTAGATCGACATCATAACAGATCAATGGACTACCTATTTGCATCGTCCAACAGTTTGTTGAAAACCGCTGTGGTTTTCGATGATCAAATGGATGGAAATGCTCAATTTTGTTTATCGGCGGATAGCTCTACAGAGATAATGCTTGATACCTTGTGCATCAAACTTTATGAACAATTGATCAATATATTTTGGAAATGAAACATCATCAATACGTCGGAACTGGGGTTGCCATAATAACTCCATTTAAGAATGGTGAAGTTGACTTTAGTGCATTGACACGAGTGATCAATCATATCTTAAATGGAGGTGTGGATTATCTAGTTGTCCTCGGATCAACTGGCGAAACTGCTACACTTAATGCTGAAGAAGCCAGAAATATTCTAACACATACTATAGAGACGGTTCAAGGCAGAGTACCAATAGTAGCGGGCAATTTCGCAGGAAACAATACTCTTGAGATCGCTAAGAGCATTAGAAAGTTTGATTTTAATGGAATTGATGCCATACTATCTTCTAGCCCGGCATATGTTAAACCCTCTCAGGAAGGTATTTACCGGCATTATATGGCATTAGAAGAGGCCTCCCCTGTGCCTATCATCCTTTATAATGTGCCTGGACGAACAATGTCCAATATGGAATGGACCACTACTGTGAGGCTTGCTAAGGCAAGCAAGAAGTTCATTGGAATTAAAGAGGCAACGGGAGATTTAATCCAGACTACTCGCATTATTAAAAACATGCCAGAAGATTTTTTTGTCACTTCTGGAGATGATGAGGTAGTTATTCCAATGATGTCAGTTGGTGGGCACGGTGTGATTTCTGTAATTGGCAATGCACTGCCTAATCAGTTTTCTCAATTGATTAAGCATGGTTTAGAAGGGGATTATGAGAAAGCACGTGAACTTAACAACCTGGTCTACGACTTACACAAGTGGCTCTATATAGAGGGTAATCCTGTGGGAATCAAAACAGCCATGGAGATTCTAGGCTTCTGTACGAATGAAGTAAGATTGCCGCTCAGTCCTATGTCCAGTGATAATTACAAGTATCTTGAACGAGTGTTGAGGAAAATAATTCGGTAGTATCTCTGAGCAGATCACAAGGATTGTAGAGTCAGTTTTCAACTTGGGTTTTGGTGCAGTAACCCAAGGATCAGCAACTCAGTATTATGCGTTCAACACCTCATGAGATTGCTTTAATACAAAGTAAAAAAATGTGATATTGATCCTGCGTAGAGGTTTAATATTCAATTGATTTCATACAGATTAAGTGATTCTTGATTGAATATTTTCCAAAAGTGTCTAAGCTGACTTATGAATTGTTGTGATATATCATTTTAAAGACATAAAATACGGTTGGAGCATGTCTTCTTCCCACCCATTTTTAGTATACTTGATCTTCAAGAATAACAATCATTTCAATCAAGTTAAGCATGAATAAAATTATACTGACCTCATTGTGTCTAGTGTGTTCTACTATGTTCCTTTTATCCCAAGCGAACATACAGGAAGATAAACAAGAGCTATCAAATAAAATTAATGAGACGCTTGGTATATCAGAAGTTGAACTCATACTCACCAAATCATTTACAAGCAGCAATAGCAATATTGTTCATTCATATTACAATCAAGTAATTGATGGAATAGAGGTGTATAATGCGGTTTCGAATATATCAAGATTGGCTGACGGCACTTTATTTCATAGTAATGTCCGAGCACATGAAGTAAAAGTGGATGTGGCATCCGCTATTGTTCAGAAATTGGATGCACTTCAGTTAACCCAGAATCACTTCAATCTCCCAGAGCTTGGTATTGCAGTACTTGATAATACATTGAAGAATAGTGGCCTGGTGAGTCGATACAACGATCCTTCATTGTCTGCTCGACAGGTAGCAGTAAAGCCTGTCTATTATCCAGATGGTGGTGAATTACGATTGGCCTGGAGTGTAGCATTCGAAAAAATTGATAATCAATTCTGGCATGATGTTATTGTGAGTGCGGTTGATGGTCAGATAATAAGACAAGTAGATTGGACTATGGAGTGTTCATTTGGTCATGACGATGTTTGTTCATCTTTTGATGGTGATCACGATCATAACCATATCCACGATTTAAAGAGTCACTCTTTTTCATCTGATGGTTCATATACGGTTTATGCACTTCCATTAGAGTCTCCTTCTGAAGGAGATCGTACCGTGGAGTTAGCACCATGGGAAAATGCAGTTACTGCTTCCCCTTATGGATGGCATGATACCGATGGTGTCATGGGAGCCGAGTTCACTATTACAAGAGGCAATAATGTTTTTGCCAGTGAAGATAGAGATGGCAACAATGTACCAGGAGCCTCTCCTGATGGAGGAACAGATCTGGTATTTGATTTCCCTATCGATTTGGCAACGCAGCAACCAATAGACTATGTTGATGCAGCGACAGTCAATCTCTTCTACTGGAATAATGTTGTGCACGATGTTCTATATGAGCATGGCTTCGATGAGGCCTCAGGAAACTTTCAAGATAATAATTACGGCAATGGCGCCTTAGGGGATGATTTTGTATTTGCAGATGCTCAGGATGGATCTGGTACTAACAATGCCACTTTTGGCACACCTCCTGATGGTTCCAATCCTCGGATGACCATGTTCAGATGGCAGAGATCTCCTGGGACTACAGGCGGAGATGCAACATTTACAGTTAACAGCCCTGGTGGTATCGCTGGAGATTATGTAGCAATTCCATCAGCCTTTGGGCCTCAAGAGATCACAGTAACTGGTGACATAGTTTTGGTAGATGATGGTGTAGGTGATGTTAATGATGGATGTGAATCAAGTCCGGCTGGCAGCTTAACAGATGCTATTGCACTTATAGATAGAGGTAACTGTGATTTCAGCATTAAGGTGGCAAGAGCCCGATTAGCAGGGGCTGCGGCCGTAATTATCTGTAATAATGTACCAGGACCGCCTACCCAGCCTGGAGGAACTAGTCCGGCTGAGACGATACCGAGTGCTATGATAAGTATGGCGGACTGTGATGCGATTAAAGTAGAACTACAATCAGGGCAGGTAAATGCGACATTAGAATTAGTATTGACAGGCCCTCCAACAACAGATTTTGTGGACTCAGATCTTGATAACGGTATCATTGCTCATGAGTATGCCCATGGATGGTCGACACGTCTTACTGGAGGTGCAGCAAACTCTGGATGCTTAAGTGGAAGTGAGCAAATGGGAGAAGGCTGGAGTGATTACCTAGGTCTAGTAATGACCATTAAACCAGGAGAAGTAGGTACTGATGGACGTGGCATAGGTACTTATGTAATTATAGAAGATACACTTGGTGGAGGTATAAGAACATTTCCATACTCTACAGACTTTGCTGTAAACCCTCATACTTATGAGGATATACAAAGCGAGGCTATACCTCATGGCGTAGGATCGGTGTGGTGTGCCATGCTATGGGATATGACATGGTTGCTTATAGATCGCTACGGCTATGATCCTGACTTGTATAATGGATCTGGAGGGAATGCAGTAGCGATTTCATTAGTAGGAGAAGGAATGATGCTTCAACCTTGTAATCCTGGTTTTGTGGACGGCAGAGATGCTATACTTGCAGCAGATATGGCCCTATTTGGCGGCGCAAATCAATGTATCATTTGGGAGGCTTTCAGCCGCAGAGGATTAGGTTTTAGTGCTGATCAAGGCAGTTCTGCTTCACGTGCAGATGGGACTGAGGCATTTGACTTGCCACCTGATATGTGTTTTGGATGTACGGATCCAAGTTCTGTTAATTTTGATCCAGATGTGACTCAGGACGATGGCTCTTGCTTCTCATGTAGTGACGGCATCATGAATGGTAATGAAACTGAAATAGATTGTGGCGGCTCGGATTGTACCCCTTGCTTCTCATGTAGTGACGGCATCATGAATGGTAATGAAACTGAAATAGATTGTGG
>CAZAXY010000152.1:0-7086 GCA_964489125.1 uncultured Saprospiraceae bacterium | reverse complement strand
CAGTGCCGAGCCTGGATATACTCGTTAAGAGTGAGCATGAAGTAGTAGCTGTAATAACTGCCACAGATAAGCTTGGGGGGCGAGGTCGAAAGCAGCTACTCCAATCAGCTGTTAAGAGATATGCTCTTGAACATAATATACCAGTACTGCAACCACCCAATCTAAAGAACAAACAATTCATCGAAAAACTCCGGTCCTACCAAGCCGATCTCCAGATCGTCGTAGCATTTAGGATGCTTCCAATAGTCGTATGGGATATGCCTGTGTTAGGCACCTATAATCTCCACGGCTCACTGCTCCCCCGATATCGTGGAGCAGCGCCTATTAATTGGGCTATTATCAAGGGAGATACTAAGACTGGAGTTACAAGCTTTAAGCTAAAACACCAGATAGATACTGGCTCAATTGCTCACCAAGAGTCCATGCCTATATATCCAGATGATAATGTAGAGTCAGTGCATGATCGAATGAAAGAACTCGGCGCAGAGGTAGTTCTCAGAACTGTCAATGATATTGCATCCGACACGATCACCTTGACAGAGCAAGACAACAGTCTTGTCACTAAGGCACCAAAAATATTTCATGAGGACTGCAAGCTCAATTTCTATGATGATGTAGCAACGGTCTACAATAAGATACGTGGGTTGAGCCCCTATCCTACGGCATGGACAATTTTTGATAATAAGAAATTAAAAATGTTCAAGACATCCTATCAAGAGGAAGATCATAGCTATAAGCTCGGTGCTTATGTCTATGATAAACCTACTAAGAGCTTAAGGTGGTATGTCAGCAATGGGTACATCGATCTGGAGTTCATCCAGTTAGAAGGTCGGAAGCGCATGGTGGTGCGCGATTTTATAAATGGTTATGATCTGAAGTCAGAAGACACTCCGTTTACAGTTATTAACTGATCAATGATCATATAAGGACTTATGCCAACCTTTGACCACTTCGTATAGTATGTCAGGTTGCTCTAAGGGTATCCAATGCCCAGCTACTAATCGCTGATAACTCCAAGGTCCATCCATATAATGTTCAGAATTGACCATCTGATCTTCTGTCAACATGGAGTCATCAGAACCCCATATGCCAAGCGCAGGCACCTTACACCTTTTGTTCCAGACGCCAGTTAATGAGTCAGATAGATTAGCTCGGTAATAATTTAATCCTGCAGTCAATCGCCCAGGTCGAGACATATCAGAGATGCTATCTTCAATCAATGGATGTTGCTTTCCCCAACTTCTCAAGCTTGCAAAGTTATCTTTTGACATCCAACGCTCAGCAAGTCCTCTGAATTGAAACCCAATTACATATCTACCCTTCCACTTTTGCAGTAGGCCAGCACGAGCGTAGGACATAGGATGTCCAACTGAGACGGGCACCATACTCTTAACGCGATTAGGGTGATGGATAGCCATGCACCATGCGATGACCGCCCCCCAATCATGGCTTAATAGATGTACAGGCGCTTGTATACCTAAATCATCCAAGAGTTGGATCAAATCTCCAATAACCATTTCTATTTTATAATCCTCTTTATTAGGAAGTAATGGTGAATCTCCGAAGCCCCTCAAATCTGGTGCTATGACCTGATATCCACTATTAACAAATAGAGGGATCATCTCCTCCCACAATTTCCTGGAATCAGGAAAACCATGCAATAACAGGATCGGTTTTCCCACTCCTACTATATCAACAGCAAGCTTTACGGTTTTGTCCATTTACAGTACAATTATCATTACATCAAGATAAATATCTAACTATCGCTCGAAGAGGCTTTACTTTGCAATTATTATTAAGTTCATAAATCAGCACCGTTGCAGCAAGGGATCAGTATCAACAAATATATTAGTCAAACTGGCAGATGCTCGCGCAGAGAGGCTGATAAGCTTATTGAGGAAGGTCGTGTCATGATCAATAATCGAACTGCTCGCAAAGGCAATCGAGTCAATCCCGGAGATGATGTCATCGTAGATGGCGAACGGATCAAATCAAAGCGCAAAGAACAAACCATCATCGCTCTTCATAAGCCTAAAGGCATTACTTGTACTACAGATCAGAAAGATCCGAGTAACATCATCGACTACATTAATTATCCGAAGCGAATCTTTCCAATAGGGCGCTTGGATAAGGATTCTACAGGACTTATTCTTCTTACTAACGATGGCGATATCGTTAATAAAATTCTCCGAGTAGAAAACCAACATGACAAAGAATATATCGTCACTGTTGATAAGACAATCAGTCAGGATTTCATCAATCAAATGGCCTCAGGCGTGCCAATCACTAAGCATAAAATCACCGATGCATGTAAGGTCATGCAGCTTAACAATATCACCTTCAAAATAACCTTGCAACAAGGTCTCAACCGTCAAATACGACGTATGTGTCAGCATCTCGGATACAGAGTAAAGAAACTCAAGCGAATCCGAATCATGAATATTAAGCTTAAGGACATTCCAGACGGAAGATGGCGTTATTTAACTAAAGATGAAGCTAAGAAGCTAAGAGAGCACCTTTGAATCTTTTTTACGCTAAACAGATATTTGATTATGTTCTGCATCAATAGCAGTCTATTGTATCTAGTCAAAGCCAATAAAGTAAGGGTGAATTGGTTTTACGATGTCTTATGGATGTATTATAAGATAACCTCATGCTCAAGACTTACCTCATTACCCTATTTGTTACATTCCTGTATTTATCTGTAAGCGCCCAATACTTACAAGGACACTATATCACGAATGAAGGAGAGAAAGTAACATTTCAGATGGAAGATTTTAGAGTGAAGAAAACTCAATTATTTCCCACTTGTAGTCCTAAGTTGAAAATCATCGTTGACGGTGAAAAGAAGAGACTCAAAGCAAAAGATGTTCAGCTTGTACAGATCAATTCTGTCGATGACGGTCAACCGTTTGTCCTACACTCATTGAAGGTGAGAAATTATGATACTTTCGGCAGCATGATAGAAGAAGGTGAAGTAGATATGTATTGGATTCCCGGTGGAGATTGCCAAGGACATTTTGCCTTCAAACGATTAGATCAAGACGTACGTGTATTGGATAGAGACGTATATCGCAGATATCTGCCTAAATTAATGAACTTGGATGAAAATTGGCAAACAATGTTAGAAACGGTAGAATACGAGGAGCTTCCCAGTTTTATAGCTCAATACAATTCAAACGCTGAATATACATCTGTGCAGTAACTCTTTCAGTTATACTATTTAAGGACCTAAGTCACAGGTAGATAGGTATCCCCTTTAATCACACCTCTTGATATCACCATACGCTGTATTTCGCTGGTGCCCTCATAGATCTGAGTAATCTTAGCATCACGCATCAGTCGCTCGACATGATACTCTTTGACAAATCCATAGCCACCATGTACCTGTACTGCCTCGACAGTATGCTTCATGGCGACTTCCGAAGCAAATACCTTTGCCATGGCTGCAGCTTGTCCATAGGGCTTTCCTGAATCCTTGAGCCATGCTGCTCGATAAACCATCATCTTAGCGGCTTCTATATCTGTAGCCATATCGGCTAACTTAAATGCTACCGCTTGATGTCTATTAATTTCCTTACCAAACGATTTACGTTCATGAGAATACGCCAGTGCTAACTCGTAGGCTCCACCTGCAATACCCAATGCTTGCGCCGCTATGCCAATACGTCCACCATCAAGTGTCCACATTGCATACTTAAAACCAAATCCATCAGGGCCTAATCTATTTTCTTTAGGCACTTTGACATCTGCGAACATTACAGAGGAGGTATCTGACGATCTGATGCCCAACTTATCTTCTTTGATTCCAGTAGAGACCCCTTCCCAGTCTGCTTCAATCACAAGTGCATTAATTCCTTTATGCCCTTTATCCGCATCAGTTTGAGCGATGACCACATAGTATCCAGCCTTTTTGCCATTAGTAATCCAGTTCTTGGTGCCATTAACGAGGTAATGATCTCCCATGTCTATGGCCGTCGTACGCTGACTTGTTGCATCACTACCCGCTTCCGGCTCAGATAAGCAAAATGCTCCAAGCTGTTCTCCTGTAGTTAACTTAGGTAGGTATTTTTGTTTCGTTTCTTCTGAGCCATATTTTTCGATACCCGCACAGACCAACGAATTATTCACAGACATGATCACTGAGCACGAATTGTCAATCTTAGAGATTTCCTCAAGGGCAAGGACATACGAGATGGTGTCGAGCCCAGATCCTCCGTATTGAGGATCAACCATCATCCCCATGAACCCAAGCTCAGACATCTTCTGGACACCCTCAGTTGGATAGCTCATATCACTATCTCTCTCTATTACACCTGGCTTAAGGTCATTCTGAGTGAAATCTCTTGCAGCCTTTTGTATCATAAGATGCTCTTCGCTCAATGAAAAGTTCATAACTGTGTGTTCTTTGAAAATTAAACTCAAAGTTAATTTTCTTGGTTCTGAGAAATGCCACTTTTATTGGCTCAATCTGCGTCTTTCTTCCCATTAAACACGACTATGCAATAATCTGTCTTGATTTTAACCTTTAAAAGAATGAAACCGTAGTTTGATATATTTACTTAGTTGGTATAACAAACCAGAGAATATGATATCTTTTATAAATTCAACCTATTTATCACTCTCTTCAGGATCGAAAGGGTCAACACCATCATGTCGGTTGTTTTGCATGTCGGATAACTTATAGGGTCCCAATAACACCTAAACAATAAAAAAATTTGAACATGAATTATAAGACTATAGAATTCTCATTAGAAAATGGACTTGCCACTATAACATTAAATCGTCCAGATCGCTTGAATGCCATAAATTCTGAGCTGTTAGACGAGTTGTATGCATCAGTCACATCCGTAGCCAACGACGATGACATTAAAGTACTTCTCTTAACTGGATATGGAAAAGGATTCTGTGCTGGGGCAGATATCTCAGGAACACCTGAAAAGAATGCAGAATTCCGACTCGAACAAGGAGAAAGAAGCTACAATGCGATGATTAAAAGGTACAATCCAATTATCCAAACTATTCACGATATGGGCAAGCCAGTAATTGCTGCAGTTAACGGTGTCACGGCAGGTTACGGCAATTCATTGGCCTTGGTATGTGATGTTGTGTTTGCTGCTGAATCTGCAAGTTTCATTCAAGTGTTTGTACCTAACCTGGGTATCGTTCCTGATGGTGGCTCTACTTGGCTACTGCCAAGAGTGATCACTAATGCAAGAGCTATGGGGATGTTTTTATCTGGTGAGGCCATCAAAGCAAAACAAGCAGAACAATGGGGAATGATATGGAAGTGCGTTCCAGATGAGGAGTTGATGGTAACGGCTAAAGCTTTTGCTACTAAACTGACTAATGGGCCAACATTAGGTATTCGGTCTTTAAAAAATGCAATGAATCAATCTTCTGAAAATTCGCTACAAAGACAATTACAACTAGAAGCCAACTTGCAAAAGATATGTTGTGGGTCAACAGATTTTGCAGAGGGTGTTCAAGCTTTTGTAGGAAAACGCAAACCTAATTTTATCGGTAGGTAGATTTTAAAAACTTAGGAAAATAATATATGGGGCCATTACAAGGATTCAAAATAATAGAAATGGCAGGCATAGGGCCTGGCCCATTTGCAGGAATGATACTGGCAGATATGGGTGCAGAAGTCATCATCGTTGAAAGAAGTGCCGATCCAAATAAGAATCGAATGCCAGATTGTAACAGGCGAGGTAAACGATCTATAGCCATCAACTTAAAAGACCCAGCAGGTGTAGAAAGACTGTTACTACTGGTAGAGAAGGCAGACGCTCTTTTTGAGGGATTTCGACCCGGTGTAATGGAACGATTGGGCATAGGCCCAGGTGTACTGCAAGCCAGAAATCCCAAATTGGTCATTGGCAGAATGACTGGTTGGGGTCAACATGGTACCTTATCACATGCTGCAGGACACGATATTAATTACATCTCTTTAACAGGTGCACTACGTGGAATAGGAAGAAAAAATTCCAACCCAGTCCCTCCCCTAAACTTAGTCGGTGACTATGGTGGCGGTGGCATGTTTCTAGTAACTGGGATACTTGCCGCATTATTAGAAGCACAGAAATCTGGAAAAGGGCAAGTCATAGATGTAGCCATGACTGACGGTTCTGCAGTATTAATGTCTGTATTTAACACACTCAATGCCATTGGCTTGCAATCAACCGAGCATGGCTCCAATATGTTGGACTCTGGGGCACACTATTATGATGTCTATGAAACTAAGGATGGAAAGTATGTATCTATAGGTTCTATCGAACCTCAGTTTTATGCGATTCTCATTGAGAAAGCTGATTTAAATGCAGCGGAATTTGCACCACAGCATGATCGCTCTCAATGGCCTCAATTGAAAGAAAAACTTACGGCAGTATTCAAAACTAAAACTAGGGATGAGTGGTGTGAGATCATGGAAGGTACTGATATATGTTTTGCGCCAGTTCTTGACTTAATTGAAGCACAGGCGCATCCCCATAACAAAGCGAGAGAAACATATATCAAGTTGGATGGTATTACTCAACCAGCTCCAGCACCCCGATTTAGTCGGACAGTATCTGAGGTGCAGTTTGGATCGAGGGCTGCAGGCGAAGACACGGAGACCATCTTAAAAGACTGGGGAATTGCCTAGTGAATGGATACATATCGCCATCATAATATAACAGGCAAAACCACTAAAGCTCCAGATCTCGAGCCTCATCAAGCAAGAAGGTATGGGTCAATCATAGCATACACAGAAAGAGGCAGCAGAAAATATTATCTCTCTCGACTCTATGAGCTATGGTTTTATGATTTTTTTCACTATAACTTCATTATCTGATTGTACACGGATCAGGTATTGACCAGACTCCCACGTCTCAGAGGAAACAACAACTCTACTATCCAGAGTCTGCTCCATAATCTTCTGGCCACTCATGTCAAATATTTCGATCAGGCCATCTTTTAGCTCTGATTCAGAGATATCAATAATGAACTCACCTGAGATAGGATTCGGATATACTGAGAGTCCTGATGCTTCTGAGATCTCTTCAGTATTCGTGCTCAGATCTCTAGTCCCATCACCCATAAATA
>CAZAXY010000151.1:0-7115 GCA_964489125.1 uncultured Saprospiraceae bacterium | reverse complement strand
GACTGCAAAGGTATGATTATTTTCTTTTTATTCAACGGGGTAATTTAATTTTATCACTATACAAAAGTAGATTTATGAGCCACGACAGTATAAGCATCAGAACTGCCGCCACTAACGACATTGCCAGTATATTTTCTTTAGTTAAAGAACTCGCTATATATGAGAACGCAGAACACGAAGTTCTTGTAGACGAGGCATACTATAGAGAAGCCTTTGATTTAGGTATTTTTGATGCGATTGTAGCAACAATTAAAGGGGAGGTAATTGGCATCTGTATATACTATACGACCTTCTCAACTTGGAAGGGGAAGATGCTGTACTTAGAGGACTTTGTCGTGAAAGAAGCCTATCGCCAAAAAGGAATCGGACAATTGCTCTATAATGAGCTAGTCAAGATAGCCCAACAGGAAGGATTTAAACTGATGAAATGGCAAGTGCTCGACTGGAATGAACCCGCCATAAAGTTTTACGAGAAGAATGAGGCAACCATTGAAAAAGAATGGTGGAATTGCAAAGTGATATTTTGAGTAGCAGCTCTGAATGCTTGAGTCTATATAGGAAGAGAAAGATAGAGTGTGAATGAAATATCGAAGAAATGCATTACTGAATCAACTTTAAATCCCCAAGGCAAGCTTGACGAGCTGCTCTGAATGCTCTGGAAAATCTACAGAAATCACCTTGGCCGAGTCTAACCAAGTCCGTACTCTTAGTTGAAAGTCCTCTTCAATTTCTGGCAGTACTGAGACACCCATATCTTCAAGAGCAACACCGTTACACTTCTGCTCATATTGATCAACCATAGGAATGACCATAAGTCGCTTGTTTAGATATAGCATCTCAGAGGTGCTAGCAAAGCCACCGCCAATAATAGCCCCATATGCAGAGGACAAGGACTTAAACCACTTATCTTGATCTATCGGAAAGACCTCGACATTTTCCTCCTTTTTATAGGTCTTAGTATGCTTAGAAAAAATCTTCCAAGACATCGACCTAATAGCTTTCAGATGATTGATATAAATATCTTCAGAATAGGCGGGCAAATACACTACGACGTGATCCTTTGTGCTGAGTTGTAACTCTCTGATGCTCTGTCGAACAACTGGCGTATAGATATGCTCATCAAATGACTTGTAGTGCAATCCAATATATCTATCTACTGGAGCAAACTGCTTATAGGTAAATTCACCAAATCTATTGCGCTTAGTTGGGCGAGGTGTTTTACTACTCAAGAAACTAGCTTGATGGGATAGGCCTACACGCTCGACGTTGGACCATTTTGCCGCCCAAGTGCTAATCGGTTCAAAGTCGCTGATGATCAAATCATAATGTTTGATCTTAAGTCTTAACACGTCATAAAAGAATCGGAGCGGTTTGGCTGCTCTGATGGATCTCCAATAATCAATACCTCCTGTCTTACCGAATATAAAACCCGCCCCATGCTTCTTTGCCATAACGGGAAAGTCCAGTTTTAGATCACCTTGGATGCCACTAAGTAACACATCGACATCAGCATACTTCTGCATGATAGGATAGAACTCTATTGCTCGACTGAGGTGGCCATTGCCTGTTGCCTGCACTGCGTATAAGACTCTCATGAGTTTGTACAATTCTTCATTTGAAAGTCTTAAGATTCTCTGTTTAAAAGTGTCTTACTCCACTCTATCAATTGGTCCTTCTTCTCTGTGGAAGCTGATACCATAGTCATATGCGAAAAGGCCAAATCAAAGAAGGCATTTTTAGCCTCGGTACAGTAATGAGGAATATGCAACTCATCGAATACCGCTCTGACTCTCTTGATTTTTTCCCCTTCCTCCAACTCTGTTGACATATATGTTGTGTTGAAATCAGCTTTCGCATCGCCCTCTAATAATTCCATCGCCCTGAGGTACAGATAAGTCTTCTTCCCTTGAAGGATGTCGCCCCCGATTTTCTTTCCAAACTTATTGGGGTCGCCATAAACATCCAAGTAATCATCTTGAATCTGAAATCCCACTCCGGCGCTTTTGCCAAATCCATGCAATCGCTCCTGATCAAAGTCACTTGCTCCTCCATACTTAGCTCCTAAGCGCAGGCATAGGCCTAATAGTACTGCAGTCTTCAACTCGATCATTTCGAGATACTCAGTAATATTGACATCGTCTCGCTGCTCAAAATCCATGTCTATGGCTTGTCCTTCACATACCTGACGGGCTACCTTATTCAATGCTTTGATATATCCAATTGGGTCTTCAATCTGAGAGAGGCGATCATAAACTTCGATTAACATGACATCGCCTGAGAGTATAGCGGCATTCGTATTAAACTCTTTATGTACGGCAGAAACACCCCGCCTTAAATCGGCTGCGTCCATGATATCATCATGGACTAATGTGAAATTGTGAAAGAGTTCTATACTATACGCAAGGTCCAGAACCTCACTGATATCATCTTTGTATAACCCATAAGCGAGGCAGCAGAGCAGGGACCTCATCTTTTTACCTGACATAGCCATAATATAATTGCGAGGTTCATAGAGCGAATTCGGACCATCAGCTATAGCATTTTGCTCATGTATCGTATCGATAGATGCTAAGGTTTCAGACAGATTTATATACATTGAGTCGGGTTAGATGTCAACCCAAAAGTAGCAATCTTTAGAATCTAAATATGTCCACATGTCTAAGCTCAACATCCTATTCTTAATAATCCTCCTATCCATAATGAACACATCTTGTGAGGATAAAAAACAATCTCATGCTGACATGATAATTTATAGTGATCAGATTTATACTGGCACTGATGATCCAACTCCACAAGCTGTGATCGTATCTGACGGGATCATAACAGCGTTGACAGATAAAGCATCGAGTGAATCATTCAAAGGCGAAAACACACAGGTCATTAACGCACAAGGATCATTTGTGATGCCAGGGCTAATAGAGGGACATGGGCACTTCTCAGGTCTTGGGGAATTCTTGATGAATCTCAACTTCCTCAAGGCTAAATCCTGGGGTGAAATCGTAGGACTGGTTGCTGAAAAAGTGGAACAAAGTGAGCCAGGAGAATGGATTATCGGACGTGGATGGCATCAAGAAAAATGGATGGAACCAGTAGAGGACCATGTGCATGGATACCCAAAACACTTTGACTTAAGTGCTATCTCTCCTGACAATCCGGTGTTACTTGATCATGCCAGTGGTCACGGTATATTCGTTAATAAGAAGGCTATGGAGCTTGCTGGGATAAATGCAGAGACCCCCAATCCTGCTGGTGGTAGAATTGTTCGAGACGAGAATGGGCAAGCTATAGGTGTGTTTGAAGAGAATGCCGAAGAAATCATCAAGCACTTCTATCACGAATATCTTGAAACACTGAGTGAGGAAGATCGTATAAATCAATGGTATAATGGCATCGAACTAGCTCAAGATGAGTGTTTCAAAAAAGGGATCACCACGTTTCAAGATGCTGGATCACAATTTGAAGAAGTAGATCGATATAAAGAATTAGCAGAAGATGGCACTATGCGCATCAGGCTTTGGTCGATGATCAGAGAACCCCTCAATGAACTGCCTAAAGACCTATCAGATTACAGGATGATAGGAGTAGGCCATAATCACTTTACTTGCCGATCGCTTAAGGTTTCACTCGATGGCGCCCTCGGTTCATTTGGTGCTTGGCTCTTAGAGTCTTACACTGATAAGGCAGATTTCTATGGTCAAAATACGACTTCAATAGAGGATATTACGAGCATGGGCAAGATAGCACTCGACAACGACATGCAATTTTGTGTACATGCTATCGGTGATCGGGCTAATCGAGAGACCCTTGATATTATCGAATTGCTTGCTCCAAATAAGGAGGATGATCTGCGCTGGAGGATAGAGCACAGTCAACACTTACATCCTGATGATATAGGGCGATTTGCAGAGTTAGGAGTCATCCCAAGCATGCAAGCTATACACTGTACTTCGGATGCGCCATATGTAGAAAAACGACTTGGGAGAAAGCGGGCTCAAGAAGGAGCATATAACTGGAGGGCACTAATAGATAGTGGTGCTGTTGTCACTAATGGCACTGACGCACCCGTTGAAGATGTAAATCCAATAGAGTCATTTTATGCCAGTGTAACCAGAATGCGAGTAGATAATGGTATGGAATTCTTCACCGAGAACAAGATGACCAGAGCCGAAGCTCTTAAATCTTATACGTATAACAATGCCTATGCCGCGTTTGAAGAGGATATTAAAGGAACTATAGAGATCGGTAAACTGGCAGACTTCACTATACTATCAGAAAATTGGTTGACATGCAGCGACGAAGCTATATTGAATACAGAAGTGAAGTATACAATTGTAGGTGGAGAAGTAATGTACAAGCAATAGGCGTCTATCGCCTTGGATCTGCGCTATTGTTGACGTCTCCAACTTTAAAACCTGTGACCACAAGTTCTACGCTATTGTTACTAATATCGCTACCACTCATCTGCAATGATTCTGGTTCAAATCTCCAGGAGTTAGAGTTAGGGAATCTGTCGCTGCGTCCCAACAATACATTTGTCATCTGAACGAGATCAATTGATGACACTCTTCCATCTCCGCTTACGTCAGCAGCGAGCTCCTGAAAGATATTTGCAAAAGGTACTTTTCCCAATATATGGTTAGTTATCATGACTATATCCAAACTTGATAGACCATTTGCGGCATTCACGTCTTTGTCCAGAGTGAATGTAAATGTTCCTTTGCTCGATAGGTTATCAAAAACAAATCGGCCATCGTCACCAGTGAAAAATTCGAAATCCTGTTCACCTCTAAGGGCAACTCCCACATTGGAAATGGCGATACCATCAGAGGTCACGACTCGTCCCGTAAACTGAACGAACTGTTCTTGCGCATCTGAGTTAATTCCGTCGAGTTGAGTTACACCGCTGTCGAGAGGATCCAACCAATCACTCAGGCGTGTTTCTGGTGTTCCACCGCCTATCCATGATTGTGATAGACGTCCGCTATATGCAATTGCGATTGTACAAAATTCATCTGATCTCGGTCCTCCATGCAACTGTCCTATTATACGCTGATTGTCATCTAGCAATGGTCCTCCTGAACTACCAGGTTGATACGTACTGTTATCAAATTCTGCTCTATAATGGCTCCTTGTAGGAGTGATTGTCCCATTGTCCCATTGACGAGGAGTTAAATCTAATCTCAGGCTGTCAAAATCCTGAGCGACTTTCTTGATATCTCCGTTAGGATGATGAATCAAGTGTGTTTGCCTAGGGAGATAATCCGGCGTTGCATCCCAGCCGTTAAAAAACGCAGTAGCTACAAGTGGAATAGGGCTAGTCAATCTAACCAGAAGCATATCCGTGTCTTCCCATTCTGCCATGAGCTCAGATCCTTGTACAGAGGCAAAAGAAGGCTCCTCATTAGGGTTCGCACAGCTATTGCTTTGATATAGAAAATCGAAGATCCACTGATCAAAAAGTGGTGTAAACTCAACACCTGCGGGGCGCGTGCAATGATATGCAGAGAGAATATATGGTGTCTGATCTTCAGATGTATTATTCATGAGTGAGCCTGTGCAAAGTGCGATGGCCTCTTCTCCTACTACCCTAATTCGCACTACACCATTCGATGCATCACTGAGGGTTCTTCCTTCATCGCAATTTATATTGATTGAGCAGTCAAATGCAGTACCAAACCCAAGATCGTTTGCCGCTTGATCGCCAGTCATCGCATAGACTTGTCCGATTCTAAATGGCATGTCATTTTGATCGGCCTGATCGTAATTATATTCTATTGTATAGCTACCACTAAAAGGCCCAAGCGTTATGCGCTGAGTTTTCGAATTATTGCCAGAGGTAAATGATCCATGAATCCGATTGGTAGCATGCTCGATGATAAAAATTCTTGCGCCAATAGGTAAATTATAATCATCTAACCTAAGATAAGAATTAGTATTCTCCGGCAAGTCAACTGTGGTTAGCACCGTATTGACAGCAAGTTGGCTATACTTAGTGGCGAGACTTTTTTGATTAGATAGCGTAAGAAGAGAAATCGCATGGATGTTAGTGCCTTCAGCATCCTTTGATTTTAACTGGTTGACTTCGTTAGATAGATTTAATCTGCCTATTGATGGGTCCGTAATGTCGATTTTCAGCTCTTGAGAGTAGGGCACTCCACCGAACTCTTGCTGCGCAATTGCTGGACAGGTAAGCACACCCAGAGTTAATACAACTATGAAATTGAAAATCGATTTATGGTTCATCATGTGGGAATCCAGTATGTCCTTTTATATAGACCGTGCAAAGATGTAATATTTTGAGGTGAACTCCTGTGCATTTAAACAGTAAATATCAATTAAGTGCTTAGGGCGGACCAAAAACGTATATTTATTTTAAGCTCATCTGTGCAAACTAGTAGCGGATTTAAGAGTGTTGGTCGAATAAAAGATGTACAAGGACTTTCTTAGAAATTTAAACCAACCTCGTTGTGTTTCAACATTGTAACTCAATTTAAATCACTAATTTCAGTCATTATGGATTTCTCCTTTTCGACCATTGTATTAATCATTCTCGCAGCCCTATTATTTCTAAGTGATAAGATCTCTAGCAAGATTTTGCGATATACAGTTCTGGCCTTGCCGCTCTGGGCGTTCCCTGTAATCTCCATCATGGCTAAGTCGGATGCGGAGTTCTTTGATATTAACAGCATTGGCTACATCGCAATAGGCTGGTTTTGGGCACTGGTCATCTATTGTCTCTACCATTACTTCTTAGAGAAGGAGAATAAGACCACAATTTAATTTGGCCTCTTCTTGTCGTACATATATAGTTTAGGCGAAGGAGAGTTATTTTGTAAATAATCTTTTCAGGAGTCTTCATAGGCAAGATAGATATGCCATAATTTATTCATGTCTTGACTTTGATTATTGCAAAAGTTATTTCATTTTTGCCGACCATTAAGAATGGCCCGTTCGTCTAGGTGAGATCGGATTGTCCGAAGGAACCTTTCACGACAGTGAAATGACCGATCGAAGCGCTAAGCGCAGACCTTGGTTAGAGATGAATTGGAGACATACATATTGGCCCGTTCGTCTAGGGGTTAGGACGCCAGGTTTTCATCCTGGTAGCAGGGGTT
>CAZAXY010000150.1:1974-7149 GCA_964489125.1 uncultured Saprospiraceae bacterium | reverse complement strand
CTTAGTGTCTCAAGACACTGAGAGTCACGCAGAACAAGTGATGATCACTGACTAATCAATCCAGAAAAAAAGAAGGAAATATGAATTCATTTGTTGACTAATCTTGAGTGCAGTTATTGCTGCTTGATAGTCAAGACGAAGCTCTTTTTGAGATGCATAGCCTAAGCTATGGGGCGAGAAAAAGATGAAGTATTGATAATCAATGAGTTGTAAATGCACCAAGTATTAATTATCAATTGAATTCACGAGTTAACAATTGGTATTCGGTTGGGGAACCGAAGAAAAAAATGAGGTCAAGCAAAAGTGCTTGATCTTTTTTGTTTAACAAATTATTATAAAAACTTAAACAAAGCAAAGATTGATGTGTATTACTCTTGGATATGACAACCAAATACAACATAGTCTGGTTAAAGCGCGATTTGCGATTGACCGATCATGCACCATTACACTACTGCGCTCAGGGTGCTGAGACTACCATACTATGGTACAATTTTGAGCCAAGTATAATGGGCGACCCACATTATTCAGATCGGCATTTTCAGTTTATTTATGACTCACTAGCTGATATCAATGAGGAGTTGCTCTCTTTTAATACTCAATTACTAGTTACATATGGCGATACGATTGATTCGCTCAATTGCCTACTAAAACAAGTAGAGGTCAAAACGTTACTATCACACCAAGAGACAGGCCTATCTATAACTTACGGTCGGGATCAAGAAGTAGCTCTATGGTGTCAGCTTATGGAAGTAGAATGGAAGGAATTTCAGTCCAATGGAATACAACGAGGCAGATCAAACTGCAACTCTTGGGTACAGGATTGGTATAACTATATGAACAGTCCACAACATGCCTACGGACTTAATCAGATTAGTTGGATCCCTACTGATGAATTAAATGCTCTAAGAATATGCTTTGAACACTATTGGAGAATAGGCAATAACGAACGATTTCAAAGAGGAGGTCAAAGCGAAGCATACCAGACTATGGACAGTTTTTTTGATAGAAGAGTAAGAGGATACCGGAACAACATAGCTAAGCCGTCAACAAGTCCACAGCAAGGTAGCCGCTTGTCACCGTATATCGCATGGGGCAATCTATCCATACGGCAGGTTTATCAGGCTTCGCAAGACGCTTTGGATCGAAATTATGCTACAAGCGACATTATGTCGATGGCATCAAGATTGGAACGGCATTGTCATCACATTCAAAAGTTTGAGATGGAGTGTGATATGGAGTTCAGATCTGTCAATCGTGCGTTCGAAAAATTAGAAAAGCCTGTGAATAAATCCTATCAAGAGGCTTGGAAAACAGGACATACGGGTTTCCCTTTGGTTGATGCGTGTATGAGATGCCTCAATCATACGGGATATATAAACTTTAGGATGAGGGCCATGCTCGTATCATTCTTTACGCATCATCTATGGCAGCCATGGCAGGATGCTGCACAGCATCTGGCGAGGCAGTTTTTGGATTTTGAACCAGGTATACACTTTTCTCAGATACAGAAGCATGCGTCAGAGACAGGTACTAATGTCATCAGGATATATAACCCAGTCAAGGAATCTTACGATCATGACCCTCAAGGAACTTTTATAAAAGACTGGGTTCCAGAACTTAGAAATTTACCCGCCCCATACTTGCATGAGCCCTGGAATCTGACAGCTAAGCAGCAAGAAATATATGGCTATAAGTGTGGTCAAGACTATCCTGAAAAGATTGTCGATATAGAGAAGACAGATCGTTACGCTCGTCAGACACTAAGTGAATTTAGTAAAAGGACCGATGTGCAAAAAGAAGCTGAGCGTATAATTAGGAAACAAACTAATGAGGCTGCTAATGTCGCCGGCATTATATCTTAGTGACGCTAATCAATATCAACGGTAGGTTGAGTAACAGAGAATTATAAGTAATATATGTTCGGAATATTCAGAAAAAAATCAGAAGCAGAGAAGCTGAGAGAACAATATGAAAAGCTAATGAACGATGCTTTTAATCTGTCGAAGATTGATCGCATAGCAAGCGATGCTAAATATGCAGAGGCAGACGAAATCATGAAAAAAATAGAGGCGATCACAACATCGTAGGTTTATATGAATTACTCTTCATATCAGCTATCTGATATTCAAGCGATGGATAAGATATCTCGCCTGAACTTAATCAACTCAATCTCAGGTTATAAACCAGCCAATCTCATTGGCACTATAGACAAAGAGGGACACACTAATTTGGCGATTTTTAGTTCTGTCGTTCACCTGGGATCAGATCCTGCACTGTTAGCATTTATTATGAGGCCTACTACTGTCGATCGCCATAGCTACCATAACATCAAGTCCATAGGGCAATATACGATCAACCATGTTCCATCAGATCTAACTGCCCAAGCGCATTATACCTCCGCTAAATTCGATAAGGATGAGTCAGAGTTCCAAGCATGTGGGTTTGAAGAGGAGTATCATCAAGAATTTAGAGCTCCTTATGTGCAGGGTAGCCCAGTCCAAATAGGGCTGAAACTCGAAGAAGTAATTCCTATTAAAATCAATGGGACGATCATGGTAATTGGTTCTGTCCAGCAGCTCCATGTTCAAACCAGTATTATAGAAGACGACAATGCACTCAACTTAGATCGCGGTTCGGTAGCAGCAGTTTCTGGTCTTAACACTTATTATAAAGCATCAAAGATTGCCAAATATCCCTATGCAAGAGTTGGAAAATTTCCCACGCCGGTAAAGTAAATTCACTCAATAAAGCGAGGCTTCAGACTATAATCAGAGAATAACAATAGAAATGAGATTGCTTAATCCTACTCTTGCATGGCTTTACAGTCGTTTATAAAGAGACGAGTTTAGGAGGATAGATCTATCTTCATTAACCTCGATTGTAGTAGGAAATTCAGCACCATTGCAATTCATGACTATTTCGCTAGTTTCACAATCCTTGATTTCATAGGTACAGATCATATCATTGTAATCTACCCCTGAAAATTCAACATTTCCCGTCAGGCCTCCAGTCCATGTAACAATCCCTTCATTCGCCGCATGTTTTATATTGACCACTCAATTCCCTGTAGTCCACGCAGACATCCTTTTTCTTTACGTTGCAACCAACCAAAATAATAGAAAGCAGAAGAAGTATGGTAGTTTTCATAAAGACGAAATTAATCAGAATCAAGCGATTAGCCTCAGGCTGTATTATTGAGTTTTATAGATATGCTCTTGCCATCGTGGAGTGCAGATGCATAGGAAGATTAGATCATCTTGAGTATCGTTGGTGATATATTGATGGACACCTTTCGGGATATATATAAGATCACTGGGTTTGACAGGAATAATCTTGTCACCGATGTAAGCAGTACCTTGACCTCTGAGGATATAATAGATTTCTACAGTGCCATCTAAGAAGTGATCTTCAGTGGTCATACCTGGCTCCACTCTTGCCTGACTAATTGATATATCTGGGTGAGAGCTGCGATTGAGGATTTCGACTATATGACAACCCTCGTCTATATAAAATTCTGATTTTGTTTCAGTGGGATAGTAGTATTGAGAATCTTTCATGATTATTAGCTCAGTTGGTCAATCAGACATATATAATAATTCATAATGGATTTAACCAATATAGTGCAGCTTAAAATGTAGCTTTGTAGGCGCATCCAAGTAAAATACTCGATGACTTTATTGATATTATTCTTTTTGCTTTCCATAACCTTTAGTTTTTTATGTTCTATATGGGAGGCGGTACTGCTCAGTATTACACCATCATATATTTCTGGTAAGATTCAAGAAGGCTCGTCAGTCGGACAAGATCTAAAAGAGTTTAAGGATGATATCGATCGTCCGCTCTCGGCGATTCTTACACTTAATACCATTGCACATACCGTTGGAGCAATAGGGGTAGGAGCATCTGCAGGTAAATTATTTACAGATCCTGACGGGAGCTCACAGAGTTGGCAGTTGTTCGAGGGCTTCTCCATTTCTGCGGAGTCCATTATAGCAGTAGTAATGACCTTAGCGATATTGATACTGTCAGAGATCATCCCTAAGACATTAGGTGCGAATTATTGGAAGTCACTTACGCCATTCACTGTTAAGAGCCTTAAGTTTCTCTTGATTATTTTAGTGCCATTGGTATGGGTAAGTCAACTGATAACCAAGAATCTTAAGAATGAAAAAGACAAGAGTGTGTTTAGCCGTGCAGACTTCAGCGCAATGGCTCAAGTGGGAGAAGATAGCGGTGTCCTTAAGGCAACAGAGAGCAGCACTATTAAGAACCTCCTTAGATTAGATACGCTACAGGTCAAAGACATCATGACACCGAGATCGGTCATGAAATCTTCTGATGTCAATATCTCTATGCAAGAGTTTTACGATAACAACCAGCCATTTAAACATTCTCGAATACCAGTATTTGATGAGAAGAGGGAGAACATCGAAGGCATCCTGCTCAAAGATGATGTCCTGGAAGGATTGCTTAAGAACCAGGGTGATGATGCAATTAGTAGCCTGATTAGAAAACCTTGCTTCATTGCACATGATAAGAATCTCACAGCATTGCAAAATCAAATGATGCGTAACAAGACACATTTGTGCATTGTGGTAGATGAGTTTGGTGCTGTGTTAGGCCTTGTAACCATGGAAGACCTCTTTGAGACTATCCTCGGTCTCGAGATCATGGATGAGACGGATGATGTAGCTGACCTACAGAAGTATGCCAGAGATATGTGGCAGAAGAGAGCTAAGGATATGGGCTTAGATAGTTAGGCCCTTCAATTCTTCCATTGAAGTTGTCTATAAACTTGTCTATTGTTGCTCTGTTAGATAGATAGTTGCACTAAAGTTTTTTATAAGCATGTCTGATCATATTAAGTTAAACAATCTCTCACCAGAGGAAAAACGAGTAATTGTCCATAAAGGCACCGAGATGCCCTTCACAGGAGCCTACAATAATCATAAAGAGTCAGGTACCTATCTGTGTCGGCAGTGTGATGCTCCGCTATATCGATCTGACGACAAGTTTTCATCAGGATGTGGTTGGCCAAGTTTTGATGATGAAATTGAAGGTGCAGTAAAAAGAGTTCCTGATGCTGATGGCAGACGTATAGAAATTGTATGCAATAGATGTGATGGTCATTTAGGGCATGTATTCATAGGAGAAAGGTTCACTGCTAAGAATACC
>CAZAXY010000150.1:0-1874 GCA_964489125.1 uncultured Saprospiraceae bacterium | reverse complement strand
ACTCAGCTTTTTGGAAATCCTCCCACGACATCACCTTATACTGCTCCTCTTTAGCAAAAGTTAGTTCTTGCATGAGTTGAGCTTCTTGTTTGTATCCTGGAGAAATCATAATCCGCGCAAATGACTCGTCTAACATAACAAATGCTGGATAGCCTAACCGACCATCTAATAATGCGTAGGCTAGCTGATGGACGCCTCTCTTACCGGATTGTACATAGGTAAATTCATTGTTGTTGAAGGTGATCGCTTCTTTCTGCTCGGCGTTGAATTTAACAGGGTAAAAATTTTCGTTGAGGTATTTGATAACCTCGGGATTCTTGAATGTCGTCGCATCCATTCTTTTGCACCATCCGCACCAGTTGGTATATAAGTCTACAAAGATTTTCTTCGGGTTAGTAGCAGACATCTCTTGAGCTTCTTCCCATGTGTACCAATTGATGCCTTCATCTTGAGATGCTGATTCTTGTCCTGTCGCTATGTGAGTTGTACCCAATAGAAAAGCGAAAAGTATAATGCGATATAGTATCATATTCTTTTGTTATTCTGCCTTTACGTGTAAAAGCAATATTCGTACCTAAAGTTATAACCTATAGACGATCAAATAAAGCCCAAAGTTCACTTGGCCCTACTTTTTTGTTTTATTTAAGACATTGCTGTAAAAAAAAGAGCTCAGAAAAGGCCAAAACGGAAGTGTCCAGAAGATTTTGGTTTCTTCCCATATGGAAGTTTTCTCATTCAGAAACTTAAAAATCTCTTGAGGAGTATTATGCTTAAACATCAATGAGAATATATGTTTGGCGCTTTTCTTTTCTCTTATGATCACGTCCAATAGAGTCCTATCATACCATCTAAATCGGCCTGTTCGCCTAAGGTTGAGCGGCTTTTGTTCTGTCAACAGCTTAATGATTTGATCCGCTTCTTCTTGGATTCTAACAAAGGCATATCCTGACGATGGCTTAACCGAATCATTAAGAGTGCCAATCGGAATAATTGATCTAGAGCGCAGCCTACTAAATCGGCTTGTGGTCATAGGTATGGCTCCATGCTCAACCTCTACTTTTTTATAGTTTCTCAACTCGAGATAGTCTGATATATAGTTTCTGATCAATGGGTCATACTGTTCTGCTGGCCATCGCTCCTTAGAAAAAATAGTCGCCTCAATTAGCGCCTTATTCTTAGAATAAGGCAGCACATAAAAAAACCGGGTCTCTCCATGCTGATCAATTCTGAAATCCATAAATGTGGCAGTTCGATCATCAAAGGCCTCATCTTTAGTTTCAATGACCCAACCTTTGAAATGCTGCCATACGAAATGAAAATCTTGGTCAGGAAAATTGTCAACGATACTGGTGAATACCACCTGTCCTAAGTAGTCATCTGTATTGGTAGACACTTTGGCTATACCAGACGCTTCTGAGCTGATATCGGTTACAGCTTCATATCTGATGTCTATATGTGTGCAAAACTTAATAGCCTCAAGTGTGTATCGATAGAAATCTAACCCTCTGATAGATTGATAGGAATACGGATTGATGTCGAGGAGATCAAGCTCTCGATCCCCGTAGAAGTGGATTCGATCCCAGCGGTGGTGAACAATGTCATCGTATCGATGCGGCTTGTCAGTCCAAAAGCTCCAGGTGCGGTCATTTTCAGTTTTAGGAGATTTGTCGAGTAGCAGTATCTTTTTACTTGCAAACCTATCATCAGACAATCGATGGGCTAAGCTAAGACCCGCACATCCAGCGCCACATATGATGTAGTCATAGTCAACCTTATGTTCGTCTTGAGAATTAGAATTATTCAGTACTCAACAGATTATGGAGTAATATAAAATCAGTTATTTGCATTGTGACTTATCAAGAGACTATTTCTTT
>CAZAXY010000149.1:0-7177 GCA_964489125.1 uncultured Saprospiraceae bacterium | reverse complement strand
GAAGAGGCCCAAGAGGCGGCGGTGGATTTTTTGGAGGCAATGGTGGATATCAGGTGACACCTGGTACTTATAATGTGACATTGTCTAAGATCGATCAAGGCGAAGAAACAATCATGGATGGCCCAATGAATTTTGAGGTGATTCCGTTGATGGACGCGTCGATTAAGGGAGCGTCATACGACGAGATTGCTTCATTCAGATCACAGTTTGAAGGATTCAGCAATGACCTGAGAAAGACTTCTCGCTCTCTCGACAAAAGCCAAAAGATGGTCAATGCTATGGCGACTGCTTTTAGCCGTGCGGACCAGCAACCTTACGCGTTGTTGAGTGATATTAATAAGCTTAAAGAGTCATTGAGATTGATAGACCAACAAATGAATGGTAACGAGAGTAGAAGTGTAGTTGGCGAAAAGAACAATCCAACACCTGGCGATGCTAATTTGTTAGGGTGGGTAGCGCTAAATGGCACATATGGACCGACAGGAAATCATAAGAAAGCATTTAGACGAGCAGTCGGTCAATTGACTACAATCAAATCATCACTCGATAAAGTGATCGATCAGTTACCACGCTTAAGACAGAGATTAGCAGATATCGGAGCCCCAGAGATAGAAGAATAATATTCTAAGACCTTTCATTACATATATAGGCAGGCAGAACATTTGTTTTGTCTGCCTTTTTTAATTCTGTGTTATATCTTGCCGTTATAATCTTGATTTATCAATGGACATAGAGTTGTGGCAATTAGCGATATACTTTTGTGTAGTTGCTCTTGTATATGGTTCTGCAGGTTTCGGTGGCGGCTCAAGTTATCTAGCCATTCTGGCCCTGACTGCCCTTCCTTTTATTGAGATAAGAATGCTCGCATTGCTTTGTAATATTGCAGTCGTTAGTGGGAGTGTCTATTTAACTTGGCGCAGCAATTTACTCGATTTAAAACGAGTATGTCCGATAGTCCTATTCAGTATACCCTGCGCTTACATCGCAGGAACAATACAGATCGAAGAGCGCATTTTCTTTTACATATTAGGCGTGACACTGATCATGGCAGCATTGCTTATGTTAATACCGAAGTTTACTCTGGATAATCAACCAAAATTCAGACAGTCATATATGCTTAATGCTATTATCGGTGGATGTATTGGGTTCCTCTCTGGCATGGTAGGAATAGGAGGAGGGATTTTCTTATCACCGATACTTTACCTGACAGGCTGGGGCAATGCCAAGGTAATAGCAGCCACGACAGCATTTTTTATCCTCGTCAATTCTCTTGCAGGACTTGGAGGGCAGATATATACCCACGGATGGGCCCTTGACAGTAGTCACGTAGTCGTCTTGATAATCGCAGTAATTATTGGTGGGCAATTCGGAATCCGATTAACCATTAATAGACTAAGCCCGATCATGGTTAAGCGTGTTACTGCAATATTAATTTTAATTGTTGCCGTGCGCTTAATAAGTTGAGCTATTCAGAAATTTCTTTACAGTCGACTGAGGTATCTGATCAGTTAGCCAGATCTAACTCAAGGTCACTTGAATTTTTTTCAGAGATTTAAGAAGAGAATTGAATGGTCAATTTTATGTATCAAGCAATCTTATCTCATAAAATTAAAACATCTCTGTAAGGAGCTTATTAGGTTGTATATAAATGTACGGCCGTCGGATTGGTTTCCGAGAGGATTCCTGCTCTGAGGACCTACCAAATAAACCATAAGGATATCTTATGAGTCAATAAAAATAATAAGATATCATTATTGGTTTATTTATTTTCCTTTACATAAACTTAACAAAACATAATCGCATGCATAATCATGATAACGGAGATAGCTCAATGTGCCCATTCTTAAGTGGCCAAGTAAAAGCAGCTGCAGGTTCAGGTACAACCAATCGCGACTGGTGGCCTAACGCTTTAAAACTAAATATCCTAAGACAGCACAGTGAACTGACGGATCCAATGGATTCAGGGTATAATTATGCTGAGGAATTTAAATCTTTGGACTATGATGCGTTAAAGAAAGATCTTACTGCTTTAATGACTGATAGCCAGGATTGGTGGCCTGCGGATTATGGTCACTATGGTCCTTTTTTCATACGTATGGCTTGGCATGCTGCCGGTACATATAGGATTTCAGATGGTCGTGGTGGCGGCGGCACAGGAGCCCAGCGTTTTGCACCATTAAACAGTTGGCCTGATAATGCTAATCTTGATAAAGCGAGATTATTGCTATGGCCGATCAAGCAGAAGTACGGTAAAAAAATCTCTTGGGCTGATCTATTGATCTTAGCTGGTAATGTAGCACATGAATCCATGGGATTAAAGATGTTCGGTTTTGCTGGAGGAAGAGCTGATATCTGGCAGCCTGAAGAAGATATTTACTGGGGAGCCGAAAAAGAATGGCTAGGTAATGAAGATAGATATGCAGACAGTGGATCTCTGGAGCGCACTGTAGGTGCCGCTCATATGGGATTGATATATGTCAATCCTGAAGGCCCAAATGCCAATCCTGATCCACTATTAGCTGCGCATGATATAAGAGAAACTTTTGGGCGTATGGCCATGAATGACTACGAGACGGTCGCATTGATCGCCGGTGGTCACACATTTGGCAAGACACATGGTGCAGCGCCAGATTCAGAACATGTAGAGGCTGAGCCAGCAGGAGCATCTATCGAGATGATGAGTATGGGCTGGAAGAATAATTTTGGTACAGGCAACGGCTCAGATACGATTACAAGTGGCATCGAAGGCGCATGGACTGACACGCCTACACAGTGGAGCAATAAGTTTTTAGAGAACTTATATGGTTATGAGTGGGAAGTGGATAAGGGACCCGGAGGAGCGTGGCAGTGGAAACCAACTGGTGGGGCAGGAGCCGGCACCATTCCTGATGCTCACGATGCAGGCAAGAAACATGCACCATTCATGTTGACGACAGATCTATCTTTGAGATTTGATCCCGAATATGGGAAGATCTCCAAGCATTTTTTAGAGAACCCGACAGAGTTCGCAGATGCGTATGCTCGAGCATGGTTCAAGTTGACACATCGAGATATGGGACCCAAAGTGAGATATATAGGACCAGAGGTTCCAGCTGAAGAGTTGATATGGCAAGATCCACTTCCTGCAGCTGATTATGGGCAAATTAATGATCAGGATGTCGAGCACCTGAAAGGAGAGCTCTTAAATTCAGGATTATCAATTAGTCAGTTAGTGGTGACTGCATGGGCTAGTGCGTCCACCTTCAGAGGATCTGACAATCGTGGCGGCGCCAATGGCTCAAGAATAAGATTAGCCCCACAAAAGGATTGGGAGGTTAATAACCCCTCTCAATTAATGGAGGCTCTTAGTGCCATCCAAAAAGTACAAGCTGATTTTAACAATGCACAGAGTAATGATAAAAAAGTTTCTATTGCCGACCTGATTGTATTAGGTGGTTGTGCTGCTATTGAGCAGGCTGCAAATGATGCTGGGCATAACATTTCCGTTCCTTTCACAGTAGGTCGTGTTGATGCATTGGCAGAGCAGACAGATGCAGAATCTTTTGATGCTTTAGAGCCTGTCGCAGATGGATTTAGAAATTATAGCAAGAGCATTTCATATGCTAAAGCTGAAGAACTGCTGATTGATAAGGCTCAGCTATTAACATTGACGATACCAGAGATGACTGTTCTTGTAGGAGGACTAAGGGCACTTGGCGCTAATTATGATCAGTCACACAAGGGAGTATTTTCAGATAGAGCGGGACAGTTGACTAATGACTTTTTTGTGAATGTCCTGGACTTGAGCACCAATTGGAGTGCACAAGATGATACAGATGAAGTATTCGTCGGTAAAGATCGGAATACCGATCAATTTAAATGGACAGGTAGTCGGGTAGATTTGATATTTGGTTCTAATACAGAACTAAGAGCGGTAGCAGAAGTCTACGCAAGCGTAGATGGGCAAGATAAGTTCGTGATAGACTTTATAGCCGCCTGGACCAAGGTTATGAATTTGGATAGATTTTAAGACACATAAATTTTTGAATAACGAAGTGAGATTAACCTATTAGGGGCACCATTTATGGTGTTCCTAAATAGGCGTTTTGTTTGAATACAGGGCGACTTTTCCATTTAATAGGATTCTGAGGCTTAACTGCCTTTTTAGAATCAATCAAGGTATTGCAACATTAAAATGTCTTCCATGTTTCACTTGCTTATTTGTAATTGTCGAGTTCTTAACAAAATCATAAGTACTAAGCAACCTTTATTGAAGTAGTTGTATAATACAAATGATAGTATAGTAGAACCGACACAGAAATCGGAACTTTTGAAGAATAGAGAGCTTATTTTTAAGGAGCATTATCAGACCTATCGAAAGCATTGGTATCTTATCTGCCTGCGTTACCAACGGAATGGCCAGAATGCTGATGATGCCCTGCAAAATGGCTTGATTAAAATTTTTAAGAGTTATCATCAATTTGATGAGACTAAAGGAAGTTTCAAAGCATGGTCATCTAAAGTTATGGTCAATGAAAATCTTCTGCTCATCAGAAAGAATAAGAGTGCTTTTGCATTTGACGAGTTGACAGATCGTACAGATTCTATGGACACAAGTGAGACTCCAATAGACAGAATGTCGATGGAAGAATTGGTGTTGATGGTCCAAAAATTGCCTGCTGGATATCGGTCGGTATTTAATCTTTACGTGATTGAAGGCTACAGTCATAAGGAAATAGCAGAGATGCTGAATATATCTGTAGGAACTTCTAAATCACAATTGTTTAAAGCGAAGAAGATCTTAAAATCTGAGATCGAACACGTTTTTTAAGATTGACCCATGAAAAATAATAATTTAGAAAATCTATTTCGGAGCAAGTTCAAGGATTCATCCTTGGATGATATGGATTGGCTTGATCCGAGTGATGCCATATTTGATAAGGCATTTGCTTCCTTCGAAGAAGAGGATGGCAATAAAAAACCTTTTATATGGAGATTTGCAGCATCTGGGGTGTTCTTAGCACTTATTGCTGCTGGAGCATTATTCTTCTGGAATAATTCGAAACAAAAATTAGATGTCAATCAGATTGCTTCAGAATCTTTCTCAATAGAAAATGGCTCTCAAATTGCTTCAGTTGAGTCAGTAAGATCTGATGCACAGACTAATGTAAACAATGATGCGGCACAAACACAAACTGTTGATGCCGAGAGTGTAAATACTATAAATAGAGGTATAAGAGAAAATAGTAGTAGCAATGCAGGATATCTTCAGAGCGCTAATACGGTTGTTGCGGATCCATTGTTGTCTTTTGGAAGGAATAGTAGTATAGGACAGAATATCGATTCACGTCAGTCTCGATTAGATGCTAACAGTAGTATCGTGTCTAACAAGGTGATTAGTTCAGGGTCTAATGGAGTAGCTTCTGCCAATAACATCGGTAACAGCGATTTCGTAAACAGCGGTGATAATGCAGATTTAGAGTCAAAAGGACTGAGCACACTTGCCTCAAGAGATTTAGATGTAGATGAGAGTTTTGAAAGCGGTATATCAGTTTTGCCTCAGTTGAGTATTGCCCAATTAGTTGGTTCGAATGGCCAACTCCCTATTTTAACACAAAATGTTATTCTCGACGTCGACAACAAGAAGAATTTTACAAAATCTCGTTCTATATCGCTATCTGGAGGTAGAAATTATTCTTCCATTAGTCATAACGCTGAAGCCATTAGTCATTTGTTGGAGTTAGGAGGAAATCAAGAATTACAGGGCGGCTGGTCCGTAGGTATAGATTTTAGAACAGACTTAAATCCTAAGTGGACTTTGATAGGTGGCGTTTCATTGAATAGGATAAACATGCAATCTTGGACTAGGAGCAATTCTATCTTTGATTCTAGCCTTGCCTCCATCAATGCTGGCCAAAGAGTGTTTAATACTGATGTGGGATTTGTTAGTCCAACAACTGGATTTAGAGATAATGCAGAATTTGTTATTGAGAATGTTGCCATAGAAGATGGAGACCTTTTTGACCATAATATGGAGGTTAATCAAGACATATCTATAGTATCTGCCAATGTCGGAATTGGACGTAGACTCATTCAATCTAACAAGTTTACCTTAACAGCAGATTTCAGCGTAGGACTGGACTATATATCCCGCATACAAGAGAACTTGAATCTTGAGGTCAAATTTGAGGAGAATATAGTTTATCAAAAACAATCTGATTGGGTTAACCATAATGGTATCAACAGAATAGGAGTTAATGCGGGATTAAACATTCGAGCTGAGTGGTCATTAACGAACCGGTTCGGTCTATTCTTCAGCCCGTCTTATAGAAGATCTCTGACCAGCATAAAAAATAATGAAATTATACAGACGAGGTCATTTTATAACCTATATAATCTATCAGCAGGAATATCATTTAGATTTTAAGTATTGAGTTGAGATACTGGCATACTGCACAAAAATTATAAAAATCGTGATCTCAATAGATCACGATTTTTTTTGTTGACATGGGGTTTCACACAGCACATGTTGCATAATTGCATTGCGCCGGGGAATTCGAATACAACATCAAACAGACCATCATAATGCTTGATTGCGAATGAAAGTGGCAATTATAAAAAAGTCGAGTCAAAGTGCGTTGATAGATATCAGGGTGGACTTAAATAATGGATTTTAATTCGCCGAATCACGAGCATCGCAGAACGGTACGGCAAAATGACCATTTTGAAGTTTCATGGTATTCATCAGCATCACCTGCGATGGTAACAATCACACACCGTTAATGGTCTGGTTGAAACAACTGTATGTATAAAGTTTGTAATACTATGGTGCGTTCTGAACGGCTTAACCTTACTTCCCTAGTAGCACCTACAATTACAGATATAGATCTTGGAATCTATATGGATAATCTTAATGCTGATGGAGCGTCATCTATGACTTCAATAATCAAGGAATATGAATGATGGACGTCCAAGACATTAATACATAAGGAGGAACGATGAACTCGACTGTTAATATGAGTGATCTCGTACAAGGACTATATCAGCGTCGTGCGAGACAGCTGCTTATCTGCTGTGAAAACGCTTATTAAAGCGAATTTATGCTCATATTATAATTAATTGATATTAGAACCTACTATATATGTATTAAGTTGGATTTTTTACTTTCTATTTGCTCTTTCTATTTTAAAATGAGCTA
>CAZAXY010000148.1:2972-7246 GCA_964489125.1 uncultured Saprospiraceae bacterium | reverse complement strand
CCAAAAAAGATGAAATCATTCTTTACGAAGTTGCACCAAGTGCAGTTATCTTCCTGGCAACCTTCGGAGAATTCATGGTTATGGATTTTTCTCCATGTGTCGGTAATCTGTTGCCCAACGATCTGGATATCTTCTGGTCTCACAACAATTTTCTGTCTGAATAACTCATTAGTGTCTTTTTTCGGCTCGATGAAGTCCATCCATCCCGAGGTCATCTTCCAGTTATGTTTCTTATCGCTATCGAGCAGCAGCTTATAGAATACGATCTGCCTCCAGTAATCTCCTCCAACATCATCTGCATCACCCTCCTTAGGTGGCTTAAGTTTCTTCTTGTTAGTGTGATTAAAGATGTTGCCAGTCTTGTAATCTGTGACGTCCACCTGGCCATCACTGCCTATATCTACTCGATCTAATATGCCTTTAATCGGGACACCTCTATATTCGGCGTGATCTACGTTTATTTCTAAGCCGTATTTAATCCCTTCTTGTCGCATGACTAATCGTTCATGATGATATATAGGCAATATCTGCTTGCCATAGGCAGTCATGAGATCATATTGCTCATCGGTGAAATGTGATCGATGCGCACTCATTCCACGGCTGAAGGACTTTAACAATTCTTCTTTAGTGGCGGACTTAGACTCATTGAGTAATTGATAATAGTCTTCAAGTGTTCGGTGTACTGCACGACCAAAACCCATATACTTGGTTCGTGCAGTGGGAATCTTCAATATTGTCTCAAAATAAAAAGTACGAGGGCACTTCAGATATTTATTTAGTCCTGTAACACTGAGTTTATAACCATCTAAGACCTTGTCTATGAGGTCGTGATCGATAAGCTTAACCTCTTTCTGAGCCTTAAGCAGGGTATAATATTGAAACTCATTAACTGCATCCTCCTCAACTGCTTTTGGCTGTGAGACAAGGTCCGTATTAGCGATGATCTCATCTACGAACTGACTCCTATTTTGCTCCTTGCCATTCTCCTTTTGCATACCATAGGATATCTCTAGCTCTTTCTTGGCACGTGTCATCGCTACATAAAGTAGTCTGCGCTCATCATCTGTGTTAGTTTCGACATCTTCATTGACATTATCGGGATACTTAAACTGGTACATATTTCGGACATTCTTGTCCCAGATATTCTTAGTAGCATCTGGGATTATCACCCGATCGAATTCCAATCCCTTGGATGCGTGAGCCGTCATGAAGTTGACACCACTTTTGGCATGTACGATCTTATTGATGGACAGATCTATATTGTTTTCTTCCATCTTAGTGATCATCTCTAAGAACTCGTTCAGACCTATATCTGGCGCCTTGGCCATTTCGTTTTTGATTAAATCAAATAAAGTACTCAAGATCTGTAGCAGCCATGTCTTTTGTGGCAGACCGATGATATATTGGAGTATGTGGCCATCATTGATAATATTCTCGAACAGTACTTGTAAGGTGACTGTGGATACATCCTTTACCCAGCTATCTATACACTGTGCTAAGTATGTGATTTCATCAATCTTCTGAATTCCAATTGTTGCCAATGCCTCCTTGTCGGAGATGCACTCTAAAACTGGTTTTTTATCTGTGTGTTGATGCCTATTACAATGGATGGAAATCTTAGCGATGTCGTTATTAGAAATATTGAAAAATCTATAGTGCATGAGTTCATACAGCAATTCATCCGCAGAATTAGGCATATGATGCTCGGCCCTTATGTAGCGCAAGATTTTAAGGATGTTATGGGTTAGGGATTCTTTGAGAATATTAATCCGGCGCTTAATATTCAGTGGCACCCCTCTCTTCTCAAGTACTTCTACCAGCTTATCTACTTGAGCATGCTTACGATAGATGATAGCCGTCTTGCTTAGATCGACGCCTTGTTCGAGATCTACTATCAATCGCTGAGCGATAGCCGTCTGCTCCTGAATATTATTGGTGTACGAGATAATTTCAGGATCATTGGGTAGGTCTTTTACATCAGGTAGAGAGGCTACGAGATCTTTAGTCATATCAGGATTGTCATTGACGATCCGCTCTAAGTTGCCTTCAATTAGTTCTTTGGCCGTATCAAGGATTTTCTGAGAGGACCTATAGTTCTGTTCCAAGATGATCGTGAGTGGATTATAGTCTTTTCCAAAGTTCTTAATATTGGACAGATTAGCTCCTTGGAATTTATAAATTGCCTGATCATCGTCTCCTACTACGAACACGTTGGGATCCTCCTCGGACCAATAAGAAATGAGTTGATCCAAGATCCCTTTTTGGGCTCCATTGGTATCCTGAAATTCATCTACGAGGAAGTATAAGTATCGCTCTTGATAGCTCGCCAGAAGAGCCTCGTCCTCCTGGAATGCCCGGAGTACCCAGAGGATCATGTCTTGATAATCATATCGCCCTCGATCATCCATTATCTTCAGATATTGCGGATAGAGATCCACGCCAGCTTGGAGATCATTCATCCTCTTCACAAGCTCTTCCCACTTCGTTGGCTTGATATCTCCCTTCTGAAACTCCTTATACTTGCGATGGTAGAACATGTCATCGCCTTCGTTGTACTCCTGTTTTCGTTCAAGGTAGTCGGCTATCTTCTGATGCATTAGGTCCACGTCAAGATTTTCCTTTTTCATCATCTGAAAAAGATTGTCCAATCTTTTATGCTCATAAGTTGGGTCGCCCTTCAATCTCTTGAGGACGTTATCATTAGGCAAATCGGATATGATCTTATGATAGACATCAACTCTCTCCAGATCTGTTAATGGTTCAAGCTGTCGGTAGTTACCAAAGATCTCAAGGTGCTCTTGAATGACCTGATTACAAAACCCATGAAAGGTATAGATATGTATCTGATGGGCAGCGGGACCAATAATCTCTACAAGTCTACGTCTCATCGCTATAGTGGCTGCGTCCGTGAAGGTCAGGCATAATATGTTATGCGCCTGGGCATCGGTGTCTGCTAATATTTTAGCAATTCGCACGGCAAGGATCTGCGTCTTACCTGTTCCTGGGCCCGCTATCACCATCACAGCACCTTGGATCTGATCTACCGCTCGCTTCTGAGCAGGATTAAGTCTATTGTAATGGTAATGGAATGTTTTGGTCATTTGCCTCTTATTACCAAATGGTAAACTGCTCTGCATAATATATTCTATATGGAGACTATAATAAGCAGGCTCGTGCAAATTATCTGCATGATTATAGAAGCAAGTTCATGAGTTATCCAGAAATCCACACAGAAATTACTTGCTCGTACTTACTATACTACCTACTGGTATACTGATCCACTTTTCGTATTATCGCATCTTAATGAGTTACGTTGTTTCGGCACGAAAATATAGACCTCGACGATTTGAGGAGGTAGTAGGACAAGAGCACATCACGTCTACACTCAAAAATGCGCTCCTGAGTGACAAGCTAGCTCATGCATTTCTATTTTGTGGTCCTCGTGGGGTGGGTAAGACCACATGTGCTCGCTTATTAGCTAAGGTCATCAACATGCCCGATCACAAGGCCGCTCTTGAAGATGGTAGCTATGCAGATACCGATATTGATATCAGCATGAATATCGTTGAGCTCGATGCCGCATCTAACAATTCTGTTGAGAATATAAGGGCACTTACAGAACAGGTAAGGTTTGCTCCTCAGAGCGGCAAGTACAAGGTGTTTATAATAGATGAGGTGCACATGTTATCTCAGGCAGCCTTCAACGCATTTTTGAAGACGTTAGAGGAACCTCCTCCATATGCCATCTTTATACTGGCGACTACTGAAAAACATAAGATACTCCCTACCATATTGAGCAGATGCCAGCTCTACGATTTTAGACGTATACAGATCAGCGATATAGTTAAGCAGTTAGAGGAGATCTCTGAGCTAGAAGGCATTATTGCGGAGCATGACGCTTTATATACTATTGCAGAAAAAGCAGATGGTGCAATGCGTGACGCCTTGTCGATTTACGATCGCATTGCAAGTGCCTCTGGAGGTGAGTTAACCTATGACACAGTTGTTGACAATCTTAATCTACTAGACTATGATAGCTTCTTTGAAGCAACTGACCTGATTCTTACAGAAGACGGCAATGGTCTTCTTCTCTTGCTGGATGAAATCCTTAAAAATGGATTTGAAGGCGACACTTTTATGAGTGGTCTATGCAAACATGTGAGAAATCTAATGTATTGTAAGCAGGAGCCTACTCAGCAGATCCTACAGGTCAGCCCAAAATTAAAAGAACGCTATCTCCAGCAATCTGATGCCATCTCATATAGCACTATACT
>CAZAXY010000148.1:0-2872 GCA_964489125.1 uncultured Saprospiraceae bacterium | reverse complement strand
AATTAAAAGAACGCTATCTCCAGCAATCTGATGCCATCTCATATAGCACTATACTAAACATCCTCTCAATAGCCAATCAAGCAGATGTAAACTATCCAAAAGCTAAGGACAAACGGCTTCATATTGAGATTGCTCTACTCAAAATTTGTTACGCTTCACGGCAAGAAATTCCAGTTTCAGAGCAAAATACAGCGCCAACAGAAAAAAAAAACAAAAAAATAATTACCCCTGAATCTGATGATTTAGGTGGCTCACAAACTGCGGTCCAACCTCGTCCGCCGATAGGCCCTCCAGTTGACCTCCCCAAGCAACCAACTACAGAGACCGAAGAAACCGAATCACATAATTCTCCAATTGAAGAAGATGTACTGCCTACCACAACGACAGCACATAAATCATTGAAAATCAGATCAATAGAGGATCATATTTCTCGTGCCAGTGAATCAATAAACGCACAAAGCAACGCCAAAAAAGACGTAACACAAGCAGAAGCAGAAGCGGTCTGGAATGATTATGCATCATTTTTAGAGTCACCAACCCTTAAAACAATCCTTAAAAATGTCATAGTAAAAACAGATAAAAATGACATAAAAGTCTTCGTGCCATCATCGGTAGCCAAAGAAGAAATTCAACAGGAGGTGCAACTATATAGTACTGTTAGAGCATACTTTAATAGAAACGATCTAAGAATCGAGGTCATAGTCGACCGTTCTTCATTTCCAGATAGCGAAATAAAGACCCAACGGAAGCTAGTTACGACCAAAGAGAAATATGATCATCTTGTTAACCTTAATCCTGTTCTAGACAAATTGATAGATGCTTTAAATCTTAAACCTGATCAAGATTGATTGATTATCCAATGATTTGTCTGGATTGCTACAATATTTAAAATGGAAGTAATTGTGAATAACGCCATGGACAACAAGTCGAATATTTGGTACTTAGAAAACATCGATGTACAAGGAATCTTTTGCCCAAAGAAATTAGACGAGCCCTCTGATGGACACGACTACAACAAATTCTCTAAAGGAGATTTGATTTTTGAGCCCCTCCAAAAAGCAGACAAGGTCTACTTCGTCTCTAGTGGGCGTGTAAAAATCGCCTCAGAAAAACATGGCGAGAAATCTATCACGAAGGCTATACTGGGACCAGGTGAAGTATTTGGAGAGTTGGCCATGGTCGGTAGTAATCAACGTCGACACTATGCCATAGCTATGGAGTCAACTGAAATCTGTGAAGTCTCAAAAGATCAGATGACTCAAATGTTCAGAGAGCACAATCCATTGTATGCATATATCATGGGAATCATTGGTAGTCGTGCTCTTGAGATGGAAAAAAGATTGGAGTCGTTAGTATTTAAAGATTCACGCAGTAGAATTCTTGAATTCTTGGTTGACCTTAATGAAAAAAGAGGTCAGCGTGTCGGATATGAATGGGTGGTTAGAAAATTTATCACACATCAAGAGATTGCTAACTTGACTGCCACAAGTAGACAGACTGTAACTACCGTGCTCAATGAGCTAAAAGCAAAAGAAATTTTGACATTTGATAGAAAGCGTCTATTAATTAGAGATCTTAGTCTTTTAAAATCTGAGATCACTATAGCCGCTTAAATGTATGAACTGTTAAAGCCTTTCCTGTTTAGCATGAGCGCTGAACGGGCTCATTATACGACTACATCAATATTCAAGACCGCTAGTAAGATTCCATTAGTTTCAGGACTTTTGAAGTCAGGTTTTAAGTATGAGCATACCTCATTGAGGAGAGAGGTTTTTGGACTTTCATTTAAGAATCCTGTTGGATTAGCCGCAGGATTTGATAAAAATGGTCAGTGGATTACAGAGATGGCGTCTTTGGGATTTGGATTTATTGAGGTGGGCACGGTTACTCCCAAACCTCAGGAAGGCAATCCGAAACCAAGACTATTTAGATTGATAGAGGATCGAGGAATTATCAATCGCATGGGATTTAATAATCTCGGTGTAGACGAACTTGTCAAAAATCTAAAAGCTCTTCCAAATTCAAGAGATTATATAATAGGTGGCAATATTGGCAAGAACAAGGTCACCCCGAATGCCGAAGCCTATCTGGACTATCTCCATTGTTTTAAGAAACTCTATGACCACGTGGATTACTTCGTAGTCAACCTGAGCTCGCCAAACACTCCAGGACTTCGAGAGCTTCAGGATAAAAAACCCCTAACACATATACTGTCTACCCTCATTGATGATAGAATAAGTCGAGCAGTAAGAAAGCCAATCCTGTTAAAAATATCTCCTGATCTTACTGATCATCAGCTCAACGATGTAATCGACATTTGTGGTGAGCTTGACGTAGACGGGCTGATAGCTACTAATACAACTATAGATAGAAGTGGGTTAAGGACGGATAAAAATGACATCGATGCAATAGGTGCAGGTGGTCTCAGTGGCTCTCCATTGACCAATCGAGCTACAGAAGTCATCAGCTATATACACGATCGCTCACGATCATCCATCCCAATAATCGGGGTTGGGGGCATAGATTCTCCTCAGACTGCACTATCCAAACTCGACGCTGGAGCACAATTAATACAGATCTATAGCGGTCTTATCTACAGCGGACCCTATCTTATCAAAGACATTTTGAAATCAATCGTCGCCCAGTTGTCTAAATAATTTGGGTATTTTAATCATGGTCATGTGAAACATCTGCTTAGATGTAATTTAATTCGCATTCCTAACCTACTGGATCACAACAATTTATACTGTACATAAAAAAACTACTTATAAAGCACCTTATAAGTGATATAGGTATCTGTATAGTATACACATTAAGATAAAATGCTATGGCTTGGTTTTGGCTTCTTAACATATTACCAAACGACGCTTAG
>CAZAXY010000147.1:0-7327 GCA_964489125.1 uncultured Saprospiraceae bacterium | reverse complement strand
TTAAGACAAAATCTGATCAAATAGTCGGTATTTGATCAGATATATACTAGTTGTATGTCATGAAAAAGAAAAACAATCGTAAATGCAAAACCGAAAACTAATGGCGATTTTATCATTAATATTTATTGTACTTGGGACAATTTTAGCAACATTAGTTACAATGGACTACAGGGGGAATGCAGATAAATTACGTAATAGAATTGATAGTCTAACAACAGAGAAAAACTTGATAAATAAAAGAAATGAGGATTTAAATAAAGCTATTGACACTACTACAAGCAGAAATCAAGAATTGATAACTCAAAACGTTGAAATAACGAATAAAAATCAAGAGTTTGCTAATTCCAATTTAGTCCTTACCAAAAGAATTGAAGACCTAAGTAAATTGACATTTGAAAAAGCAAAAGAATTACAATATCCGATTTCTGACAATTTTAGTATTTCATACAGAATTTCATTTAAAAAAGATGAATTTTTAAAATTAATTCCACCAAAGGGTAAAAGGTGGTCTCCAATTTTTAGTCTATCAACACCTAAAGAGTATGAAATCTCAGTAGATGAATTACCGGAGAATTATCCACATAGATATTCATATGTTTTGACACAACATTTTAAAGAAATATTTGCAAAAGGTTACATTTATGTGAGTCTAAAGAAAGGTGATACCATCTTTCACTTAGAAAAATCGTATAACGAAGGCGACATTTTTGACAAACATAATTTCAATAACGCAAATAAGAATCTACCCTATAGAAATCCTGGAGCTCATGTATTTCATCGAGAAGATGAGGACATGTTTCATTTTGAATTCAAAGATTTACCAATAAGAATTTCATTGAATACAGGAAATTATGCCTCTATGTTTGATTTAAACGATTCCGAAGTCGTTGTAAAAGTGAATCCATATTCGGGCATACAAAATGTGCTTTTTGAAAGTCTATGGATAAATATGGAAAATCAACCTCTTTTTGGAATAGCGAATTTTACATATAATTCTGATAAAGATGAATATAAATCTTCTGACAAAATAAAACTCCTGATAAAATAAAAAACACGACATACACAAAACCGTTACATGCAAGCTGAAAAGAATGCCAACCCACAAGAACAAAGAATGCTATCGCACACATTGTTCTTCTTGCCATCTCTCTTAAATAGTTACTATTTATACGACGAAAATCAGTAAATACCTGATTTTGAGGATATGAAACATAACAAATGAAATTAGACTCAAAGAGACTTATATCACAATTTATGGAGCAAGACCAATCTTGTTTTCATATTGAGGAAGTATATCATGAATTTCCGGAAGTATCCAAAGGTGCAATAAGAGAATTATTGAGTGATATGGCAAATAGAGGAAAAATATCAAGACTCAAAGTAGGTCTATATGCAATTATACCTCTTGGAGAAACAAGATCAACTTATATTCCGGAGTGGCATCAACTAACCAAACATTTAGTTGAAAGTGCCGAATACTATATTGGTTATTATTTGATGCAGTAACTAAACCTGCCATTATTAACTACTCTGATCTGGAAGAATACGAACTCTTATGTTACCCTTTGAAAGAAGTGTTAGTGGAGAAACTCAGATGTACAATGCAAAGGATGCAGCCAAGAGACTACTACGATATTTGGTATTTACTTGAAGTATATGGAATGGATATTGATTTTTTCGTTCCGGAATTTAGTGAGAAATGCGAAGCAAAGAATATAGATTCTTCAGCCTTTCACAGATCAATTGAAAAGCGACTTCCACAATATAGTGGGAGATGGTCCAAATCGATGGCAGATCAAATTCAAGATTTACCTCCTTTTGACCAAGTGGAAAGAGAAATGAACAGGCATCTAAAGAAATTCAATGTTTGAAACAAATAATTAATGACAAACGACCAATTAAAAGACTTACAAGATAAACTCTGGGATGCAGCAAATTCACTAAGAGCCTACGGAGGAGAGAGTGTTTCAAAATCTGTGGCAATGGTTATTAATTACAATAACATTGACAATGGAAACGGAAAAGTTCGTTTTCTGGGCTATTCAAGTATAAAGCGATAGAGAAGATCAAGGCAGGCTAAGGGCTTGTTGGAGCCCAAGGGGCTTTAATCTCACTTATCAAGAGCATCTTGGTGGAGGCCATGAAAGGGGGATTAGAGAAACTTAACTATCGCTTATAAAGACGATACAGACATATTGGACGTTAATCCAACCATAATCCTTTCCTCGATCTCCCTAAAAAATAATAGGTCAAAAAGCTACCTTGCAATCATGTCCAAGATTGAAATCAGAACGGTCAATGTGATGCGATACATCATGCCTTTGCGTGAAGGTGGCTCACTGCCTGCCATAGTAGAAGCCGATGATGGGTTTCAATATGTGATCAAGTTCAGAGGTGCTGGTCAAGGCAAGAAAGCCCTTATAGCGGAGCTGATCGGAGCAGAACTCGCCAGGGCCATCGGGCTCCGAGTACCAGAAATCGTATTGATGAATCTGGATGACTCTTTCAGCAAGGCCGAAGGCGATGAGGAGATACAAGACTTACTGAAATTTAGCGTAGGCCTAAACCTCGGGCTTCATTTCCTATCAGGGGCTATCACTTATGATCCATTGGTATCTGTGTCAGATCCACTACAAGCGTCTTTAGTTGTTATGCTGGACAGCATCATCAGCAACATAGATCGTACTGCCAAGAATACCAATCTGCTCAACTGGAATAAGGAGTTGTGGTTAATAGATCACGGTGCGAGTCTTTATTTTCATCATAACTGGACTAATTGGGAGTCTCATTTAGGTCGGACCTTCCCATTAGTAAGGGAACACGTCCTCTTATCAGAAGCGACTAAGCTCTCCGATGCTGTAAGCATCATAAAAGAACAATTATCATCCGATCTGATTGCTGAAATAATAGATGCGCTACCAGAAGATTGGCTTATAGAAGAGAATAGTTCGCTATCTCCAGAGGAAAAGAGACAAGCTTATAAGAAGATTATACTGTCCAGAGTAATCAATATTGACGTTCTCGCTAAAGAAGCCGCTGATGCCAGATAATCTCCTATACGAATATGCGGTCATCCGAGTAGTCCCCAAGGTAGAGCGAGAGGAGTTCATTAATATCGGTGTAATCCTAATGTCCAAAGAGAGTGATTTCCTCCGGATGAAAACTCATGTGAACGAGGCGAAACTCAAGGCGCTATCTACAGAATTAGAAGCAGATATGATTAAGACATATCTGGATGCATGGGCATTAGTCTGTGCAGGAAGAGAAGGGGGCGCAATTGGAGCACTCGAACTAAGGGTGCGATTTAGATGGCTCACCGCCAACAGAAGTACGATCATCCAGAGCTCTCCTGTACATCCGGGATACTGTGCAGACCCTGAAGAAGAATTGGATAAACTCTTTAATCAATTGGTCTTGTGATATAAGACTGACAGCTGTCTAACAGAGATAGTCAAAACTACTTGTTGCGCTTGGTGCTCCGGGAGGTCATCATAAAATCCGTAATGACCTAGCGCTATGGATTGTTAGCAAAATCGCCCGAAATACAGTTAGCCCGATCGACTTCCAACTCACTTCCTTTTTCTACTAAGAATCCAGGATTTAGTTGGATATCGTTAAGTGCAAAGAAACCAACCTTGGAAGCATTTGAAATAGTTGAATAAGCTTCAAAATCATCCGCACTATACAGACTCTGATCAGTCATAATATCCGCTGTGATAACTCTGTTTTGATGACAGGGGAATATTATATTGATTTCAGTATATGGCGAAACTGATGATTCATTGCAGACATATTGAATCTGATACTCGTATCCGACAGGTGATGTCAGATTCAGAAGGCTGTCAATAAAGTTATTGCTGGAGGCACTGTTGTAATCCCAATCCGTCTCTCCGATCTCTCTAATTCTGATGTTTCTCTGTTCATAATCACCGGAGAAATGAAATAATAAAGCGAATGAACTATCCACGAATATAGCGGGATCTTCCGACGGTGGTTCACAGCCTCTTCCTACAGGCCCTTCAATGATGAAAGGCACAATGCCATTATTCTCTTCAGTGGCATAGTAAGCGACATTGTAGTTAAGAGGATCGAGTTCATCTTCTGAACTCATTGAGATCAGTAAGTCGTTGATATCCCCTTCAATAGATTCATCAGTATCTCTTTGCCAGATGCCTTCAATTCTGAATCTTTCCAAATTTTCATCGCCAAAGACTGATGCGCTTTGCGCATCAAATCGAGGATTAAGAGACTCTATCTCTGCCATGATGTCATTGAGGTTAGCTGAATTCAGATCGTCATAAACGACCGACTCAGTTACTGGCGTAAACCATAATGAATCACGTGTGATATTCCTATTGATAAAGTTTATATACTCCTGCTCTTGATCGGCATCATTATTAATAGATGTGATCAGAGAATCAAAAGCCGGAATATTGAGCTGTTTCAGATGGGTAAGCATCTCCTCAATCAGCTCTCGATCATTGTCATACCAGTAATGCCATAACAACGGACTGAAATCGTAATATGACAGTGCATTTCCAGATCCATAAGAAGATGCAAAGATTTGATCGAAACCTTGTATTGCACCATGGTTGTTGATTCGCTCTCGGGTTACGTCTAATAAACCTATTCCATTTGTCCGAGTTGCTCCGGTTAGAAATTGAGCCATCCCTTCTTCCAACCATACCAGTCTACTGTTCTGATAGACCTCGGCGACACCCCAATCTCCTGGGATCAAGTATCTTCCTTGGAGGTAGTGAGTGTATTCATGTCTGAAGAGCTCTTCGGTTGTGAATTGGCTTTCATGTTCTTCTCGATCATAGGTGAAAAATGTACCGAATATCTCGATATAGACTCCTCCAGAATTGGGGAAGTTGATACCGTAGAGCAGGTTGTTAAAATCTACATAGTCCTGCCTGGTTCCATACACTACTGCTGTAACGGTATCATTCAGATCTTGTGGAACAACACTATGATCCCCAATTAGTCTGAAGAACTGAGCACGTACTTCTAACGATGCTTCATATAGAGCCTGAGCCTCCTCATAAGAGAGTGAAGTTTCAATTATAAATCTCCCTTCGTCAAATAGGTGTGTATTCGGAAGTGTTAGAGCCCGTAATTCTGCTGTCAGGCTTTCAGAAGTGTGCTCAAAAGTATCATCGTGCTCTGCCAATTGGAAGGCTGCCGTCAACCACTGTGGACTAAACGACTCATAGGTATTGTTAACCTCATTTAAGGCTTCAATTACATAGGACTCTATTGGTTCATGATTGATCATATTAACAAGGCTGATCACAGAGAAATTTGATAAATCATCAAAGTGGGTATACGTTTCAGGGTTTAGATTAGTATTGATTGCAACTTCTTCTATGCTCGTAATTACATCAGTACGATTGACTATTTCATCCAGAAACTCTGGATTGAGTGGGGCATACCTAAAGTAGATATCAAGTAGATAGTAATAGCAGAAGTAGTATGGATATATGTCATCAAATTCATTGTAGCCATCGGTCGCCAAATCGTCTAATAGATCACCAACAAAATCAATAATCTCCACTTTAGAGTTCAGCGAATCTCGTGCACTTGCATTCAAAAAATGAGAGGTCGTAAAAAGGGCCGTTTCAGATTGTATTTTATTGATGGGATTATTATGGTATACCAACATCGATTGTTCGATGGCACTCCATGTATCTGGAGCAAAGCTTATAAAGTTGGAAAAGTCTGCTGAGAATTGCACCGCAAGTCCCAGATACGTCATAAGCGCTAGACTACCATTATCATCTACACCATTAAAGCTTTCAAAATAAGGCTCTGATAAAAGAGCAATAGTGCGTACATGCTCATTAGTGAATACCTGTGGTGATACAACTGTGTTAAAAGATACTAAGACCCTATATACACAAGCTTGAGGCTCATGAGAGGCTAACAATGCATCAAACATCTGAGGTGGAGAAAGGAGCGCATAAGCTGCTACGCTTGATAAAGCACAATTAACATTATTACTAATACCGCCTGGTGGATCTAAGGGAACAAACTCTTCGACTTGGTTTGAGTCATGACTACAAAAGTCCTCAATCTCTTCGTTAGGTTGCTGCGCAATTGCGTACGACAATTGAAATAGCACTAGGGCTATGATTGTGTAAAGCTTCATGTTAAAAATTGTAAGTAACACGAAGAATCCAATTTCTATGCCACGGTTAGTAGATGAACTGTAAAATATTCTACACGTAAGATAGCCGACAAAAAGGAGTAGTGATTAGCCCGTATAACCCTTAATTATTGGCCTGTAGTCATTGAATAGTACTAGTCCGACTCCCTCGTGAAACACTATTGAAAGCCCTTGCTTTAATCTCTGTTCCGGGCGTGAAGTTCAGAGGATCAGTATAGAGAGATGATCTTTCAGTAGGCTCACTGCCATCTGTTGTATACCTTATTTCTAAGCCTGGATAGAGGGTGTTCATTGAGATGGTTTCTCCTGTGCTGTAGATTCCTGGAGGCGGTATGCGATATTGTATCCCACGGTCATGATATTGATCTAATCTTAGGAGTTCTCTCTGACCTATTGTATTCACGAAGTTGTGATACTCGGCAGTATAATTTGAGGTGACCGGAGACCATGCTCGTTGGGCTAAGCCAAAAATTTTAGGGAAGATCATATAATCTACGAGGTCCGCCTCGTATAAAGTTTCGCTCCACAGTTGGGCTTGTATGCCTAGGATACGTTGTTTGCCCGACTCTGTGAGTTGGTCTTTAGACTTGATATATTCTGGGTCGAGTGGATTGCCTCGCAAGTCATGTGTCGCTTTAGCCATGACATCCAGAGGCTCCAAGTCAAAAGCGGTTTTAGCGTTAGTGAGTCCAGACCAGTCCAGACCACCTTCCCTTGGATCGCTGTCGTACGCCAGATCAAAATAGTAAGATGCTGAGTTACACATTACTGCATCAAATCCCGCATTAGCAAGTTTATATGCCATGTCCTCTCGACCCCATCCCCAAGAGGCATTCCATACATAGGGAAGCATCGGTTCTCCGATTAAATTCTCATTGATCGCAGTGCCTTGATGACCTTCGGATGTATGGGCAAGAACGATTTCTTCCCATCCGGCAGTTACTATATCATATTCATTGAGGATACCTCTGATAAAGTATAGCATGTTAGGATGTAGATCATCGGTCCCACTTAGATTTTCCATTTCGGATAGGAAGCTCTGACACATCGGTGATTTTTGCCAAGCGCCATAGGGTACTTCATCCCCACCTGTGTGGAGTACATTGAGCGGTACGCCTGCATCAAGATGCATCTTGATGGTTTCCCTAAGCACTTTTT
>CAZAXY010000146.1:0-7364 GCA_964489125.1 uncultured Saprospiraceae bacterium | reverse complement strand
ATGATATTCATTCCGAATCCAGATTTTGTCATGTCTTCAATCTTAAGAAGTCCTGATCCAAAGACAACGGCATTAGGTGGTGTTGCCACGGGTAACATAAATGCACATGAAGCAGCAATCGTTGCCGATATCATAAGCAGGTAAGGATGTACATCTATAGTCATAGCAATAGGTGCTAGTATGGGTAGTAGCATTGCTGTCGTAGCGAGATTAGAGGTAATCTCTGTCAGAAAATTAATGCTTACAATTAGCACTAATAATAATATAATGATAGGTAGCCCCCTAAGTAACTCGAACTGACTACCAATCCACTCGGCTAAGCCAGAATTGGTAAATCCTGCTGCAAGCGCCATCCCTCCTCCAAATAAAATGAGTACACCCCAAGGCATCTTAACAGCTTCTTTCCATGTCAAAATATTGTCAGAACCCTTATTAGCAGGTAGTAAGCATAGGACAACCCCGGCTGTCATCGCTATAATGGTATCATCCAGCTGAGGTATATAGTTTTGTAACCACTGTCTGATAATCAACAGTATGGCCATCGAAGCAAAAACTATTGAGACAATTTTCTCCTCTTGACACATCGGACCTAATTCCTTCTTTAAGCGACTTATTTCTTCAAGTCCTCCCGGGAATTCCTGGATCTTAATCTTAAACGCTACTCTTGTCAGATAGAGCCAAGCTATTACTAATAGTGTCAATGAAACTGGTAGCCCGATAGAAAACCATTGTGCAAAGCTTATTTCCACATTATAGAGCTCTTTGACTACTCCTGCGAACACAAGATTAGGCGGTGTTCCGAACAATGTTGCAATACCACCGATAGAAGCACTATAGGCAATAGCTAGCATGAGCATCTTTCCAAACAATTGATTTTCGTCTTCTTTCGTATCGGGATGATCCTTGAGTTGCTTAACTATGGCGATACCGATCGGTAGCATCATGACACTCGTGGCAGTATTTGATATCCACATGGACATGAATGCTGTCGCTAACATAAAACCCAATGTGATTCTCGAGATACTCGCCCCAACTAGAGATATAATATTAAGTGCTATTCGCTTGTGTAGGTTCCATTTTTCTATGGCTATTGCTAAGAAAAAGCCACCCATATACAAAAAGATGTATTTGTGGCCATAGGCTGAGGTGGTTTCAGTAATGCTCAGGCCCTCGCTCAACGGAAAAAGAACAATCGGAAGCAATGCCGTAATAGCAATATCAGTCACCTCAAAAATCCACCACAAAGCGATTAAAAAGGTAGCTGCCAAAATAGCTACACCTGCTTGGGAAAGCCCTTCTGGCCTAAAAAATAATAAGATCAAGAAATAACCTATCACTCCAACTACTGCACTGAATTTCTTCATTCCTAACCGATAAAATAGTATATGATAAATAAGGTAAAAACTGAAATAGGAATACCTGTTGCTGGCATTGCTATGGCCAAGTCAGGTTTGATTTTTTTCTGCGCAGTCATTATGGATATGGCATTCATAGATCCTATCCCGGCTCCTAAAACCCCTATCCTAAATATAAGATTGTCGGGCTCGTAAAACAATCTACCCACCAGGAATATCATGACTGGCGCTAAAAATAGTTTGTATAATTGTCCGATAAGCAACTTGGTCTTCAATCGATGAAAAGATTTTAATTGTACCTGCATACCTACTGCGAGCAACGCTACAAGACTAAATGGAGAAACTAAAAAAGCAATAACTTCTTTGGCCATCACAGGCAATGACAAGTCCAATAAATTTAGACTTAACGAGAAAACAAATACGAGGAATGGTAAAAATGTAAACATCCTTTTGAGTATTGCTGACATAGAAAATGAATGCTGACTATACCGCAAGAGTAACGCCATCCCTAAAGTATTAAAGACTAATATGGTGCCCCCTAAACTCATAAGCACACCATAGGTCAATCCAATCTCACCATAGAGAAGTTCAAAAACAGGAAACCCCACAAATGAAGTACTGCTTATGCCTCCAGTCAATATGAGAGCGTGTATCGAGTCACTATCCATCCCACATAGCCTACCCGTCATCGTGTAAAACCACCATCCAACAATAAAAACTATAAATGGACTGATCATTAGCCAAAATAGTTCACGCTGCAATACTAAATCTGGAATATTCAATAAAGTAATGAGGGGTATAAAAAAGAAAATGATCGACTTGTTCAGATACTCTACATGAGACTTGTTGACTATATCATACCGTCTGAGCAAATGACCGATAATAAGAACAACAAGAAGAAAAAAAACTCTACCCATATGAAGATTAGAAAGAGGTCCCAGTTAAAATTAACTGAAACCTCTTCTTACATTTGTATGAAAAAACTATTATTAAAAATTGATCGAACCAGACAGATATAGGTATCTACCATTAAATCCAAACTGATTAGAATTCCTTGAGTATGGTATTTGACCCGCAGCATACGAGCTGGCAGAGCCTATGAATCCATTTCTATCCGTATTATACTTATCTGGATAGACATCCAATATATTATTCGCACCTGCCGTCAAAGAGAATGTTTCACTGAAAGTCCATGTGAATGCTAAATCCGTAACAACTTTAGGAGCAAACTCTTGTACACATCTTGAACCCTCAGAATTACATATCGTATTGCTATCTTCTGGAGATAAGCCGCGACTAAATGCTTGAACAGAGCCATATCTTGTAAATCTCAAAGTAATCCCCAGGTTATTATAATTGTATATACCGCTTAACAAGAGCTTTTGCCTTGGAACGGCCACTTCGATAAGCTCTATAGCCGTCTGACCAAGCAAATTAAAGTTCTCTTGACCCGTAGATCCAGCAAGGATTTCGGAAGGTGTAGCCTTCTGAGAAACTACCTCTGTACCATTCCATGTAGCGGCAAGACTGAGGTTTAAACTATGCTTCTCAGCAAAGGTCCTCTTGTAAGCAGCAACAATATCGATCCCTTGTGTTCTTGTGTCAGCGTGATTCGTAAAAAATCTAATTTCTCTAGAGTCTGGAAAAAGTTGAGCCACAGCTGGAAAGTTAGCGGTATTAAGTCTTTCAGATATTACGATTCTATCGTTAATATTTATCAGGTACGCATCTGCGGTTAACAATAATGCTCCATCCAAAAGTTTAGCTGTAAGGCCTATGTTAAAATTGTTTGAAATCTCAGCTTCTGGTTGAGTTATTCCAAGTTGTTCTAATCTTGTATCTGCTGCTTCTACTTGTCTCGTTATAACTACTGAACCGTTCTGTACAGTAGAGGTATTATTGATAGTGCCCAGCTGAGATACAGAGGGTGCTCTGAATCCTCTATTATAAGAACCTCTTATAGAGAAATTATCTGTCAGTTTATATCTACCCGCTAACTTACCTGATACATTACTGCCGAAATCACTATAATTTTCGAAGCGTAGTGCAGCGGCAACAAGAAAAGATTCACTGACATCTGCTTCTACATCTACATACACTCCAATGTTTGATCTGTCCACTTCATTTTCATCAGCAATTCCGGGTCTGGCACTTGATCCGACATCTTTACCTTCAGAAGCTAAAGGCCCTGCAGTGAAAGACTGTAAGCTACCTACGGTCTGAAAGTATCTCTCTGTTCTAAACTGTGCTCCAAAAGCCAAGTTAAACCCGTCAAAACCTCCCACATCAAGAGCTTTAGAGGCATCAGCATTAAATACATTTTGGTCAACATTATAGGTTCCCACGTGAAAGGACGTTTCCGTAGCTGATCCAAAAGAAGGATTTGTAGTATTAAATATGTCTAAGAAAAGATCATTGTGTCCTCTGGAGTATCCCAAGTCCCAACTCCAATCTCCATCTAAAGAAACTTTATTGATTCCTGCTGTATAAGAAAAATCTGTGCTTGTTCCAGGGGAAATAGGAACATATCCATCAGGAAATACGGAGAGTACTGATCGTGAAAACCTTCCTGGATTTCTGAAAAAGCCAAAAGCAGTAATGAACTTATCTGAATAACCTCCATTAGCATACAATGATAGGCCATCATCATTCAGTGGATAACCTATATTAACAAATGCTTGTCTTGTCTCATTCTCATTACTTCCAAAATTTCCAACTACAAAATCTTCACTTGGGTAAACGTTTCTGTCACCTAAAGGATCGTCAGTAAGGTAGGGGTAATCATCTGTAGGAATAATACTTCCGTCAGCATTCCTTGGTTGATCAGCAGGAACTGACGGATATATAGTACCTGAATAAAAGTCTGATCTATTGGTTCCTGCAAAGTTGAACTGCTCTAAAGTAAAGTTAAAGAAGCTTTTTTCTTTGCCGAGACTGAAGCCATAATTAAGTGAGTTCTTAACAGTAAAACCATCACGGAATTGTCTTCCGGCAGAAGCGGGGTCATCTGGTGAGCTGAAGTGCTGCCCTACAGTAGTTGAAAATGAGCCCCCATCATTCTGATCTTTAAGGGCAATATTAATTATACCTGCTATTGCATCAGAACCATATTGTGCTGCAGCACCATCTCTGAGGATTTCAATTCTCTTAGTTGCACCCGAAGGTATGCTATTGAGATCAGTAACAACATTACCCAGTCCAGGAGCAACATTCAAATTTAACGTTGAAAATTGATGTCTCCTTTTACCATTTACAAGAACTAAAGATTGATCAGGCCCTAAGCCTCTTAATGAAGCCGGATCTGCATAATTCGTGGTGCCATTCACTCCATACTTGGCTGAGTTAAACGATGGAGAGGTGTACTGTACCTGCTGTCCAAGGTCCGTCTGACCTGTCGCTGCTAATTCTTTTGCATTCACAACATCGACCGGAACAGGCCGATCCACATCAGTACGTGGCTTTCCTCTCGAACCCACAACAGTGATAGCCTCTAATTCTGCACCTTCTGTCAAGAAAACCGAAGTGTTAGATGAAGTAGTCGTTATTTCTATGGAGTTATAACCCACATAGCTAATTTCAATAACATCGCCAACTGATCCGCTGAGCTCAAAGGAACCGTCGATCTCCGTGATCGTTCCAGCGCCGTTTGCTTTGTTAATTACAGTAGCCCCTATTAAGGGTTCGCTTGATATCTCATCGATCACCGTACCGCTGATTTGAGCTTGGCACAGCGTAGTCGACAAGACCATAAGTAGTAGTGTAGTAAATAAGACAGATAAATTTTTCATATTTTAATTTTAGTGAGAGTAAACATATAAAAGCAACTGACACTTTTTCAAAATATTATACTGTTTATTTAATCATTTACAAAATTTTATTCTATTTTACAAAATTTTACACACAGCTCTTAAGAGTATTGCCACAATGAATCTTAAAAATAAGTTGTTATCAGAATTAGAAATAACCTATGGTATCCGCAATCCAAATACGTCGAGGTTCGGTTCTACATCTCTGGGAGAAATCGCAGATCAGTTATGTTTGAGCAATAGTCTTCTAACTAAATTGCTCTCTGGGACAGCCACAGAAGGCATGTATGAACGATGTCTAAAAAATTTAGAAAGGATCAACCAAACCAATCGTCTTGAGCAGGAAAATTCTAATCTGAAAGAAGAAATAAAAGGAAAGAATAAATCATGGTTACTACTCATACCCTTAGCAGGGTTGTTATTGTTAGTTTCTTATCACTTTTACAGATCCGTCCCAGAAAATTCAAATGGTATCAAAGAAGATAATGACATAAAGGAGCATTTTCTATCCGAATTTTTCAATCCAGATTTTGAAGTTCCATATTTCTTACCGTATGTGCCCAGTGATAAGGTACAAGACTTTTGTCCATGCAGTGCCTATGAGGGCGATTGGGTACTTAACAAATCATACACTATTCCTATACCGTTTAATCAACCTGGCTTATTCTACGTAGCACGATCTAGTGAAATCAAGCTAAAATGTTCTTCTTCAGAAACTGATGAGTTAAAAGGTAAAAAAATGCATGGGTTTGAAATGATGAATCATGAATTTTGGATGGACTCTCAGCACGAACCTCTCGTACCAAGGTTTTTTGACCCTAACAAAAAACAATTCACCAAGGACTACTTTAATATTGACTTTGAGTCTAATCCACGATATGAGAAGGTCGCTAATATTACTTCATTTTTCTACAATCAAATCTTCATCAATAATGATAGAATCATACGAGAAGGAGAACCTGCAGGTAGATATGCCAACAATTTGAACCAAGAAGCCATATCTAAATATAAAATCGACATCAAAGAAATCCTTAATCATGTTGTTGGCGATATGATCAAGGTAGAATGTCTCGACATACCTAATCCATACTGCAATCCTAATGAGCTCGTCGAAGGTGAAAGTCTGCTTGAATTCAAATGCAATTTCTCTATTAGTACTGAGAATTTAGGAATAGGCGGAAACTACCCATACACTAAAGGTTTCAAACTTGTAGACCAGCATTATTCACAAAATCTCCTATGCAATTGCAAGGATGATGAATTTTGAGCAAGAACCATAATTAAAGACATCGAACCAGCCCCACCTGATCTTCACTAGTTAAATGAGACTGTCACAACACTATAATTCGTATTTTTTTCACTTTTCTCGATGATCGGCACGTACTTTTGAGTAAATCATAAAATACAGGCCATAAGCTTTTATATGTTCATGCGCACATACATCCATAACTTGTCTAAACACTATCATGATACGATTTATAGTTCTCTTATTCCTGGCACTCCTAACGAGTTGTCAATCAAAGCAAAATCCTGCGGCTATGAGTAAAGTAAAGTCCAATTTAGATATCCAAGGGCATCGTGGATGTCGAGGCCTTATGCCAGAGAACACCCTGCCTGCATTTCAAAAAGCACTTGAACTCGGAGTGACTACCTTGGAAATGGATTTAGTGATCTCTAAAGATCATCAAGTCGTCGTGTCTCATGAGCCCTTCTTTAGAGCAGGAATCGCTCTAGATCCTGATGGCAACTCAATCACCGAGGACAACGAAATGTCTCATAACATCTACAATCTTGATTATAAGGATGTAAAGGAATATATCCTTGGCACATTGCCTGACTCTAATCATTTGAACCGAACCGATGTCAAGACCTATAAGCCGCTATTCTCAGAGGTGGTGTCTAAAGCTAAAGAATATTGTAACAAGCATAATCAGGAGTTGCCTTACTTCAATATTGAAATAAAAAGTGAAATAGATCATGATGGTGTGTACCACCCAGACATCAAGACTTTTACTCAATTGGTGATTGATGAAGTGAAGAAAGCGGACATTCAAACTAAGACTTGTATCCAATCCTTTGATCTCAGGGCTCTACAGATGACTAAGTCTATTGCTCCAAATCTCACTACTGCCCTATTAATCATGAATAGAAAGACGCCAGAGGAAAATGTTGCAGATCTGAAGTTTACTCCTGATATCTATAG
>CAZAXY010000145.1:0-7443 GCA_964489125.1 uncultured Saprospiraceae bacterium | reverse complement strand
TGATGACGGTACAGGGTGTGCCATTATTCTATCCGTTCAAGAAAAACCCTTGTGTCCTACCCGGTAATCCAGAGATGCGCCTACGGACGAACAGTATTCGACAAGAGACTATAGTATTCTGCTTCTTCATGGTGTCGGCCATATTCATGAAGCCACTCTTCGCTAATGGCTTCTGGACCTCGTACAACAGCCTCTTTGGCAGCTTGAAACATATCGTGAGTGAGTTTAACAAGTCGGAGGATCTGATGATTGTGGACTTTACGGTGCAGCATGGTAGCGAGATGACTAAACATGAGGGCTTGTGCCTGGCAGTTTCAAGCAGTACGATCACAATCATTGATAAGAAAAAACGCTTCCACTCCTACCCTGCTGAAGGTCAGATAATCAAAGACATCTACCCCAAGCACACCAAGATGAGACACAGCTATCAGCAAGGTCAGTTCCATGACTTGCCGATTGATAGTGTTCATGCCCTATTCAGGAGAGGAAAGTATACCCGATTTGAGATACAGGGATCTGATCAATTCATACACATCGATCATGGCATAGAACAGAAGAAGCGCAAACTATCCTTAGATTTCCCCAACACACTCATCCTTCAAGAGATCCCCGACTCAACAGTAGTCGAGTACATCACCAACCCATCCATCCAAAGTAAAAAAGAAGAAATCAATATGTATCGTACGTTACACAGACATGCGTCTGAGGCTTTTTATTCTGAGCTTGCTGAATACAATCAGTTGGAGCAGGAAATGCAACAAGAAGCGGATCATATCAAAAAAGAGCTCCTCATGATCGAGTTCGCCCAGCTCAAACGCCCTACTCCACCAGCATCAATAGATCAGAAAATTAGTCGCCTCCAAAGCGACATAAGAGCGTTACAACAGAAAGACGCTCAAGCGTATCAGAAAGCCCTAACCGCAGCTGAGCGACCACCACTCACCTTATCTGGCACCTTTGAAGAATTGTTAATCAATGGAAAGAGCTTATGATGTCCTATACTCGCTACTCAATACTCGCCACTATAATCCTCGCTACTCTCCTACTCGGCACTCGCTACTCTTTCTCCCAAGACCTCTACCTTCCTCCCCTCCCCGACTTAGAACGGTCCCTCACGACCTTTATCGAGATCGAGCGTGACGCTCAGATCCGTAGATTTGACGAGGTGAAGTCGGCAGACTGGCAAGACATCCTCCCAGCTGTTGGCGTGGCTTACACCCCTGCTGGCAGTCCTCGCCCTGCGCTATCTTGGTCACCCTTGCAGATCCTCGATCGCAAGGAGCAAAAGACCAAGAGACGCATGGACCGGGAGTCTATCTATCTGACCTATGAGATATTGTTGACAGATCGCTTATACAAGTTGAGGCAACTCTACCAAGATTATATGATTGATTGGCAACAGATCAAAACTGATAGCGAGACGATGGCCATCGACGAGCAATTATTCGCAATAACAGAGCACAAGTACCAAGAGAACATCATCAAACCCTCAGAATACCTCACCGCTCAGAAGTCTATAACTATCGCTCGAGCCGACTTGCAAAAAGCTCAGATGGAGTTGCTCAAGCGTAAGAATGAAGTGCTGTATGAGGCAAAGTGGGATGGGAGTAATTTACCCAGTGGGGGCTAGTTTGCCGAGTCCCTTTTTATAAGAGTTGTGCAAGCCATGTATTATGGGGACTGTTGTGATCTATCTTACATCGGTTTGACCGGATAATCTGTTATAGTTTGACCTGCGCCTTCATAAAATGGGGTGCTAACATGCTACTATAGAAGATCTCTATTCATAATTTTTGTTTCTCAGTTCTTATCATAAGAATTGATATGTCATATAAGGTTGTTCCATTTGTTGCCGCCACAGATCACAAGAAAGATAGTAACTTTTAAAAGAGAGCCACCATTGATGAATAGTGCATTCTTATTATTTGCCAGCTGTAGTAATGATGACAGTGAAATTGGACTTTTATCAGAAGATGAAGTTGAGTTAGAATTAATATCTTTTGATCAATTAAATGCTACTTTAGTGAGTAATGAATTAGAACCAATAGAACCAATAGTGCCAGATCACATTATATCATTGTTAAAAGAAAATGGTGTTGAGCTGATAACCCATGATTTGAGAAATATTCCATCAACAGAGAGGACATATAAGTGTTCCAATTTTGAACTCCACAATGCTGGGGATTGGAATAACAATTCTGTGTTCTCGGTACAAGACCTTGTCATCGCCCAACAGTTCTTACTTACAGAAGGATCTGGGGAATATGCCGGGATAAACCAAAGTGCTTTTGAATTTGGTCAATTTAGTTCTATAATTATAGGACCTGGAGTTCAGCATAATGTCCTTAATGAAGCCGATTACACACTTGCACAATATGTACTTCTTGGAATCATAACTTGTCCGTAAGAATAATTTATGTATACAGCAATTTGCAATGGCCGAATTATTTTAAAGTTCGGGCATTGCATTCTTCTAGTGATGTTAACATTGCTGATTTATAGTCAGAATATCAGTCCTGTTTGGATTATTGATAATCACCAATTTGAATTTGAGGAAGAAATAGCATTGATCGACGTCTTTACACCAAGCCCTAATAGGACTTGTGGTAATATTACATTAAGTCTTGCAGACGCTGATGGAAACTTATTGCTATATACTGATGGCTTATTTTTATATGATAACCAACACAACACGACACCAAACGGTCGAGATCTCAATTCAAGATCAGCTGGGGCGAATTCCATTGTGGTGATTCCTGATTATCTGAATTTAGATGAGCACTATATTTTTTATCTGACATTATTTGGTGCTTTAACTTATTCAGTGGTGGACATGTCCCTGAATAATGGATTGGGGGATATTAGACCAGGTCAAAAGAACATAACAATTACTCCCAACATTATATATTCTTACATTGAAATATTCATTGATAATTGCGATAATGCATGGATTCTGGCTAAGGAGCAAAATTCTCGAAATATTCATTTTATTCGGCTTAATAATGATCAAACGATACAATCATCAGTAGTCTCATCTAGCCTATTAACCACTGAGGACTTAACCTTTTTTGGAGGAGGATTGATAGTATCACAAGAGAATAGAACTATGATCGTAGATAATGGCCGAGGTAATAAGGTTTTACTTGCCATTGACGATGACCTTAACATTACAAGCGAACTTCTTTTACAGCCGCTGACAGATGTTTCGTTAACTTTTAGGGGGGCGTTCTCTCCAACCGGTACTTATTATTACGGTACAGAGCAATATGTAGTGCGAGAGCCTGTCCAAACAACTAAAACGGTTGTAGTCAGACACGGGCCATTTCTTGACAATGAAAGTCCGCAAGATTCAGATCCACAGATACTGGATGAAATCCAAACCGGCCTTCCGAATGACTTATCGATAGGTCCAGACGATAACATATATTTTCTTAATAGTATTTTCTCGGACACCTCGATTGTCGAAAGATTCTTAGGAGTCATCAGTAATATAGATTCAGATCAGCCATGTTTTGAGCCTTTTTTAATGCCTTTGGACCGTTCTGAATTGAATGCTTGCGCCAGTGAGCCAGGAGTATATATATCAGGAAACATTTATTCTTTACGACGACCTAATATTGAGACCACTATTATTGACAGTAGTGACTGCATGATTCATACAATCCAAACCTCCTTAAGTGATGGAGACGACCACATGTCCAGTTATTCTTGGTCAACTGGAGATACAACTGCCACAATAGTGGTTGAGCAGCCTGGAGAATTCACTGTAGAGGTTGATAGTGAAGGGTGTATATTACGGGATACAATAGAAGTAACTATTGATGAGGGTTGTGAGCTGCCAGTAGATGTTCCTGCTGATACTTCGATTACTACACCCGTTGATACAAGTGTCAATATTCCGATGAGTAATTGTAATATTTATATACCCAACGCAATATCACTCGGTAGTACAAGAGGTAATAATTCATTTGTGCCGGTCAGTAATTGCGCATTCGACGAATATACTTTACAGGTGTTCGATAGATATGGAGGACGTATTTTTTCTTCTGTAGACCCTAATCTGTCATGGGATGGATCAGGCTCTGAGCAATCTATATTAAACGGGATATATACTTATACTGTACGATATCGATTTTTGGGCTCATCGGATCTTATTTATGATTCAGGTACTCTTACGGTTATCAACTGATTCACTTTACAGTATGGGTGTGTTTGTGCTCACGATTGAGTCGTAGTGGATTTTTACGAGCCTATAGTTAGTTAAACTTACCAATCTCTGATCTTTAGATGATCTCCTACCCCACTCTTACCAACTCCTTCAATTCTTCAATAGTTGCTTGTGCTCCGCTTCGCCGGGTGGTGTCATCACGATAGTTGCCTAACAGCTGTAGCACCAGATCCGGGCTGATCAAGAGCTTGACGATTTCTGTGGTGCGATTAATTTTCGCTTTCATGATGTATCCGTTGAGAGTCGTTTCTTCGGCACTATAACTGTCAAAGTTACGCTGACGCAAGCGCTCCAGCGCCTGTACGAGCCGATCATAGAGCGCTGTGCCCTCTGGAAGAATCTCAGCCCACTTCATCTCAAACATATACTCATCATCTACCCTGCGGTAGTCGTCCTTGCGGATAGCTTTGGCAATTGCCTTGATGACCAGTCTCTCGTCAGTGCTATACTCCTCTTGCATCACGTGTTAAACTCTTTGTTCAATGCCATGATGGTATACGACGCTTTCTTCTTGGCGTTCTTCTTCACATAGCCCTTGATCTTGACTAATTTTTGTACCACTTCCTCTGTACCATAGTCGATACAGTATCGCTCGATATTCTTACGAGTGATCATATCTTTCTGCGATATCCCTACGTAGTCAAAATAGTTGGTGATAAAGTTCTTGATATACTGCTCCTGTTGACTGGCTTTCTTAGCGCGCACCTTGCGATCGATGATCTTGATGCGATAGCCTGTCACCTTACGACCAGACTTGAGTTGTCCTATCTCGTTGTCACCAGGAACGTACTTGCTGTTGAAGTCTGTCTCAAAGTAGATATCACCGCCTGACTTTAGTTCCTCATATGCTGGCAACAATATGCGCCGCTTAAAATCTTTAAGGGAACTGTATTGCCCCTCTTCCAGATTGAGATACTTACGCAGATGGCTGATGTGAAGGTTAAAATATTCGTAGTCTCTGTTACGAGCTAAGAGCTTGTATATATGGATAGCATACTTGGAGTGCAGCTTAAAGACGGTCTCACGCATATACTCTGTGTATCCATCTCCCAGTGCGACATAATCCGGTAGCAGCTCTTGACCGATGATGATCTCGACGACTCCATTACGCTTGTAATGCTTAGCCTTAGAGATCCATCCATCTACGACATCTACTTCATCAGAGAAGGTATTCGCATCTCGCTTGCGCAAACTGTCCAATGCCTTGATCACACCATCTGTACGCTTGTAGTCCTCAGGTACCAGATCCGCATATCTAAACTTGAGACTGATATCCCCAAACTCTGTGCTGCTGATATGTGCGCGCTTCTTTAGATTTTGCTTTGGGCGTAATGCCTCGACGATCTTAGCAATGATGCGTATTTCATCTTTGCTTAGTTTTGCGCCAGCGATAGAGTCCACCATACGGTTGGATTCTCTGTTGACACGGATTGTATGAGCTTGATTATTAGGCATTCGTTCGCTGATCCATTAGGACTATTTGCAATATGATGAAAGACACATATAAAAACAAATAATATGAATACAATAGTTATCCACAATTCCGACATTTCGTCCCCGTTTAAGTGTCTGTAGCGACATTGTGTCCCCTGTACAGCGATATGGCGTCCCCTTTCTGCCGATATTCTGTCCCTTCTATAGCGATATTATGTCCCGTTTTGCAACTCTTTAAATGTGCTATAACATTCAGTATATCAATGTGTTACAGAGGTTTTGAAAACTCCCTACAATATCTACAATATGAATAATACAATACATTAATCATTAGGATAGCTCCTCAATCTTCTGAGAAAAGTTTTTTAATCGGTTGTCAAAGCGGCAAATTTAATTTGGCGAAAAAGCCAAGAGACCAAACCAAAAGAAATCAAAGAGGGAGAGGCTTGATTAGAAAACTTCAAATGGCGCAGCGATATTTTGTCCCCTTTTAAAACTGAGGATCCAGTATCGTCGCATACAAGCTGCTCGTATCTCTCTACAGTAAAGCTTTGCGAAGTTTTGTCCCCTTAAGAGAAATCGTATTTATACGATCCCTACATTTTGTCCCCTTTTAAGCTCTTGGACCCTACTGATTATCAGTAAGTTATGAGGATGATAGCTACCTCCGATATTTTGTCCCCTTTTTAGCAATACACATGATAGGGCGTCAATCCTCACTGCGGCCGAGGGTATTTATAACATGGTTGATCAGCATATATCCCTGATTATCAGGCGATTGTTCCAGCCTGTTGCGAAGTTTTGTCCCCTTTTAGGAATAGTGTAATTCACCTATCTGCGACTTTCTGTCCCCTTTTAGTCTACCATAGTTCAATCGGTAAGCATTTACCATCACAGGATTAAGTAACAGATGGGATACCTCCCTCGGTGCGTAGTATTTCACACAGCAAATTGTTGCGTTAAAGCTCTTTAGATTGAATTTCCTCATTTATTCAATGATGCTAATACATCATGGATAGAACTGATTAAATTGCCGTAATTTGATCAGATATACACTAGTTATGCATAGGCAAAAGCTAAGTAGACAAATTAGAATGGCAATGCAAAGAAATTAAAATGAAAAAAGCAATCTTTATAATATTGGCGTTTATAATCTTTGGATGTACGGAATCAGTTAAAATTGATCAAGGAATAAAGAAACAAATTGATAAACTTCAAACGCTAAAAGAAAGAGAAGACTACCTCACAAAAATATTTGAAGATGATCAAAGTGTTCGTGGAACAATTCCTGAATTACTTAAATTAAATCACGGTGCAGACTCAAAGGAATACAAAGAATATGTAAATAATCAACTAAATACTGATGCAATAAATCTTCAAAAAATTGAATACTATCTGTCGAAATTTGACCACCCATCGAAATCTGATAGTATGAACTATAAAGCTCAATCTGCAATTTGGGCAGTCATTCAACATTCTGATGCCTCTGCAAGAGAACGAAACTTTGAACATTTATATGAAGCTCAACTTAAAGGAGATTTTGATCTTTCCTGGATACTTTCAAGAATGTACCAAATTCGAAAAAGAAAGAAATTTCAAATGCCGAAAGATTCAGAATATGATAATGAAGTCGATCAATTAATATTTGAATTGGGACTCGAGGAAAAGAAAAATAAAGTAATTCAGAAATTTACTAATTAGAGGTGAGACAAAGAATGCCTATGCATAACATAAAGCGAACAATACGGCGTGAGTAGCATGCCGATATTGGACGTTGTTGT
>CAZAXY010000144.1:0-7540 GCA_964489125.1 uncultured Saprospiraceae bacterium | reverse complement strand
TAAGTATTTAGAATAATTCATATCTATTCTTCTCTTGTTCTGATGTCTTGATTTGATCTAAGACATCCATTAATAAATTTAACTTGGTCTGTTGGTTATGTATCATGGCATGTAATACATGCTCTTTGTAGAAACCTTCAGCCTCCTTTAGATCTTGTAAGAGTTCTTCTTGAGCGGCATCCAATTGACTAATATCTTGAATCAGCGCACTATCAGGATCTGTTGCTAGGAGTTCGACGTATACCTGCTGTATCTGCATGTCATAGTACTGCTGCGTCTCCATAAAGTCTGGAATGTCTGCATACTCAAGTGCTTCTGTTTGTAGGTCAAACATCTGCTGCATCTCAGTCTGGGGAGTCGGTTTTTTTTTCGATGCACTACCCCAGTAATATGCGGTCACAACGAGTGCGATTACACAGAGTGCGGCCAATATCCATTTGAGCCAATTGCCAGGACCTTTATTAGGTTCCAATTGAGGCTCTATGTTATTCCATACATCTTTAGGAGCTATAAGCTCATTAAACGATTCGCTGTTTTGACCTATGAAGTCACGTAGTCTATCTGAACTTGTATTCATCACGATTAACATGCGATTTTATATTCTTTCAATAATTCTCTTAATTTCTTCTTTGCTCGATGATACTGAGTCTTCGATGTGGTAACCGTAATACCCAATATCTCCGCAATCTCTGTATGATCATAACCTTCAAATAGATACAGGCTTACTACTGCACGATATCCATCTGACAACTTATCCATCGCCGCCTTTATAGCGGGCACGCTTATTAAGGACTCTTCGATCTCTACTTCCTCGGCGCTATCATGATCTTTGATATCCTCAAATTGTATCTTCTTAGCTCTATGATAATCAATGCATTCATTGACAACAATTCGTTTAATCCATGCGCCAGGAGTGCTTTGGTATTGAAACTTGCCAATATTCTTAAACACTTTTATAAAAGCATTTTGAAGTGCATCGGCAGCATCGTCTCTATCATTGATCATTCGCACGCATATATTATACATAGCATTACAATAGTCTTCATAGAGCTTCTTCTGCGCCACTCGCTCACCTCGCCTACAGGCTTCGATTAGCTCTTCTCTCCTATCTATTGTATGTGCAGTCAATTCATAAGGTTTGATGCTCTAAGGACTGTGGTGTTCATGGTAGGGTTGCATGGATGAGCTTAATTAATTTTTTGACCTTACAGAAGGAGGTGCCCAATGCCCCTCTAATACATCATTTTTAGGCCAGTACAACCTCATAGTTAGTGAGAACTCCTCGTTATCCTTTACAGGGAGCCAGTTTTCTGTTGGTCTGTCAGAAGGTGGCTCAGATTGTATCAACAGGTCGAGAGAGCCATCAACATTATATGATAGTGAATCATTGCTATTGATCGCATATCTATCATAGCCGTGGTCGATTAAGAAGTCATCAGAGTTATACGCCGTCAAAGACCAAAACGCCTTGACTGGCGGAATTTCTGATGCCTTCATATGAATAGTATAAGATTTGGACCCTTCCAACGACTGACCTTCTGAGTCGGTAGTTGTAAAGGGATATACTGCGTCCTCTGCAAGATTAGCTCCAAGCCCAACAAAAGAAATGTAGCTTCGGACTAGGTAATCATCGTTGTAGTCGCCCAATGTAGACGTTATCATCGTCCATTTCTTCTTCATCAGAGCAGGATCTGGATTGGCTTTTCGCGAGCGCATCCCCTTATGGACGACGCCAGGTATTGCTTTGAGTTTTTGGTTAAGGATGAAGTTGTCTTGCGGAAGCTCAAACTGCTGTCCTGCTTCGATGCCTATCATAGCCATTCGATCTAATAGTTCTTGATCATATCCCGCGGGACTTTGTTCCATTAGTAAACCACTGAGTTGGTTGATGAATTGCTCAGTAGAGAGTTCTTCCATTTGCTTAACGGGAGGCAATATATCCCCGGCAAATGTATTTCCTTTCGGAGCAACATAGTTGCTATCACCTACCGAGGCATAAGGGATCAAGGACATCTGATCTTGAATCTGTCTTACTACAGTGCTACCATCTTGATCATTGTACGTTTCGATGCGACCTATTAACCAAACCATATTTGTTGGCGAGCGAAGCACAGTATAGCCTGTTGTATCTATGTCGGTATGGTCTGGCCCTAGGATTAATAAGTTGAGCTGGTCAGACCCATGTGTTCTGGTGCCAGGATTAGCAAATACATTCGTGAAGGCATCATAAAAACACAAGAGGTAATAGCGTTCTGTGGCAGGCATATGAAGAACCTGAGGGCCCTCCTTCAGGTCAAACCAGGCAATGGAGTAATAGGTATCTACATTTGGCTTGACGACTGCAGAGGTGTTATGATCGGGAAACTTGCGATAGTGCCCGAGCTGGTTAATTGGAGCCCTAGGCAATGTCGGATGCGGTGTTGCCGTATTGGTCCCGAGCTCTTTAGTATAATTCATCAGCAGAAGAGGATAACCATAGAGGTATGCATCCACGACGGTATTCATATAGTCATCTGTCGAAATATGCCTGACTTGACCTTCTGCATCTGACACTCTGACCTCATTATTGCAGGCGCAGAGAATTAGTGGTATAAGTATCCAGAAACAGTTTTTCATAGATCAGTAAGATTAAGTAAACATAGAGGCCATTGCGGCATCTAACAGTTCTATGCTAAAGCTACCAATCATTGCCAAATCATCCGTAATGATTAGTTCATTTTGATAGAGTTGCATAGAACCAATGATGTTAGCGTTAAGGGCGGTAAGAGAATACTCAAGAGAACTCAGTGCTTTTTTACCACGAGGTGGATGCGGAGCATAGGTGATTGGCAGTGTTCTCTTATTGTTCATTTCACCTGATTCTGTTATCCATTCGAGAGCATTTTTAAGAGCAGCGGGGATGTTATAGATGTATTCAGGTGTTGATATTATGACAGCATCGGCCCTCCTGATAGAACTCTTGATCTGAGTGGTTTTTTCATTTATAATTGAAGCTTCTTGATCTGCTAAGTATAGGGGAATCACAGACAAGTCTAAATGAAGCTCAAAAGTATAGTTGTCATACTTCTGTGCTATAGCTTGAAGTAATCGGGCATTGTGAGCATTGGGACGAGTAGAACCATTGATGGCGACGATATGGTAAGGCATACTTATGATTGGCGATTTAAGTGAGATTTACCTATGACGAGCAGTGGCAGCATAAAAACTAGGGAGCCAAAAACAGATATGCGCAGTATGAGACTTAGATTATCCCAATTGACGAGGTCGCCGTGATCGATTACAAGCGACAATCCAAACAGTACAATGAAAAAACTCAGACGACATAAGAGACTTATGACTGAATGGTAAGTAGCTCGTTGACCAGCGTCAATACGTGGTGTGATGATCGCATTAATTGGGGCTTTGATTGCCATCCAAGGCGTAGATCTCAGCAATACAAATCCAAGAGCAACTACATGTAGCATTGATGACATGGCGACTACAACTGCAGTAATAACGATGATACAAAGACTAAGAAAATTGAATATGCCCATCTTGCGACTCCAGATCATGCTATATCCAGCTCCTATTGCCGAGACATATCTTGCCGTCGCATAGATGATACCTGATATCAATGGTACTGAGAATCCGAGTAGCAGATTCTGATCGGCGAGCACCTGGATGTATGGTTGGTAAAACTCATAAGGCACATGAGTGATACAGTAGAATATAATAAAGTATGCTGCTAACCAGCCGAGGGGTTTTAACTTTAAAAATGAAATTGTGGTCTTGAGCTGGGTAAATACAGGCTTAGGGCTAGTTGACTGATCCGTAGGTATCGGAGGCTCGATGAATCCTATGGCAATGATCAGAGCGATGACGCCAGCCACCAAGCTGATGACATAGGCTAAAGATAAATTACTCGTCGCTAAGTAGCCGCCCATAAGCGCCGCCGTTCCTCCTGCGATGCTGCCATACTTGTTTACACTAGCTTCACGATCGCCATATTCTGTATCCTTATTGTCGGCGAGCAAGGATTCGTAATGAAAGACGGTGTTGGTCCCAGAAATAAAGGACATATGAACCGCAAACCCCACTTGCCCTAAAGCAAGAATCAAGAAGTTATCACCATACAGGTATAAAAGGCAGGCTACGACGAGCGCTACCGCTCCTATCACAAGAGTCAACCGACGACCTACTAAATCTGAAAAGTATCCTGTTGGCACTTCCAGAATAACGACTAACATATAATACACCGACTCCAGTAGCAGGACTTCCTGTAGTGATAGCTTGCTGCTGAAATACAGGAAGAAGACAGGCATAAAGGCCAAGAATGAACAGGCCGCATAGTAGTACGGATAAGCCTTGTAATTATATGTGAGCGTCCGGTAGATAGAGTAAGGATATCACTTTTAGGATGATAATCTATCATAATTAGTAAACGAGCTGAATGATAGCAGTCTTTGTCAAGGCATTTTACGCTATAGAAACTTACATAGGACGCCACCCATCAACGCTAGGCAAGTAACCCAAAAACCAATATGAATCAAGGCGTACTTAAAGGATTTGTTTTCGAATAGGGTATGCATTCCGATCAATGGGAGGCTGATAAACAATCCCAGCTCCATACCATGGATGACACCGTGGCCAAAGGTCCGATGGCGAGTGCCATAGTTTGCCATAAAGTCATTGATGGATTGTGAGATACTACTACTGGCGTCTTGAGTGGCCGGATCAAACAAAAACACTTGAAAAAGTGCCATTTGGTGAACCGAGTATATTATCACGATGTACGATGCCAAGATGCTAAATATATAGGATAGAATAAGCACCTTAGGTAAATTGATGGATTCTGCGCGCTCATTGCTTATTTCTGCATATCGCAGCCATTGCTTTTTAAACAGATTGCCGTACCAGAAATGACCAATAACAAGCGGTATCAGTGCTGTCAATGGTAGCAGCCACCAATTGAGTCCTGTCATGATGAATAGGGATTGATTGACTAAATGTAGTCAAAAATCAGTCGGTTTTAATTACTGATGCTGGTGATACGGCTAACCATACGATGTACGAAAACTACAATCGAAGTATTCCCAGCTCAAATACTCTTCTTATCATGCCCGCAGTATTCTTCACATCAAGTTTGGCCATCAAGTTTTTGCGATGACTCACGACAGTGTGTTCGCTTATGAAAAGCTTACCAGCTACTTCCTTGATTGTATTTTCAAAAGCGACCAGCTTCAAGACCTCAAGTTCTCTATCGGAGACGATTCTGTAGTTTATGGTATTCATCCAAATATGTCTATTAATTGGGAAAAATGATTGTTTCAGGGAGAATGTTGATTTCGCCAGATCCCGAAAACTGTGATCCTCCAGGGTTGCTAGGGTTGGGGAGGATTCTTGTGTCAAGTATATTTAGTATTCCATCGTTGACACCGACGCCGCCATCCGACGCGGTACCCATGATGACACTCATTCCATCTAATGTCAGTGTGCCACTGGGTAATATGATAAACGCAGAAGGTACCACTGAAGCATCTATGGTGATGTTGTCACTTGGGTCGACTTCGATAATAATGTTGTCATCAATCGTAAGTCCCTCACCATCTAAGATGAGCATTTCGTTCATCAAGCCCTCGAATATGTTTATCGTGTCGCCTACTTCAGCGTACTCTAGTGCATTGCGCAGAGATCCAATACCAGCGGAAATAGCGTCACAGACGACTATGCCATCTACAATAATCTCCTGTAAGGCCGTATCCGTCGTGCCATCTCCTGCTGTAAACTCCCACTGAGTCATGAAGATATCTTGAGTGAAGTAGAAACTACTGTCTAGAGGGACACCACACAGCAGAGAATCAGTACAACTATCTAAGATCTTCGGGGCTTCAAATTTAGAGTTGCAAGTAATAGTGATGGAAACGAAGTTGTATCTGTAGAGAATGTACAACCATCACAACTTGTTGTATTTATGTTATAGACAACAGATTGACTTCCAAAGAAGGCATTGCCATCATTAGAGTTATTAATTGCACCAGAGATTACTCTAAGACCGTCATCAGAAACATCAACAGAAAACCCAGAACGTTCGTCGCGTTCAGTTCCGAGAATCGGGGTAATTAATTGATTCCATATATTATTAACTGGGTGCATGCAGAAGCTAATGAAGTGGTTATACAACTTTCTGCTGATGCTGACGAAATATCACTCAGTTTAGAAGATGATGGAAAAGGAATGGAAGAGATCCAAAACGGTATCGGATTAGAGAATATAGCGAGGAGAGTATTGATTTATATATGGCTTGTTTTCAGGTCTGTATTTTGACTTACCCCTTTCTTACTTTAATCTTGAAACTAACTACTCAATTCGATTACCACGGGCACGCTGGGACTTTACACTCACTCGTCGAGCCTCCTTGAGATCTACTTGCAATGCGGCATAGGCACTTGCCGTGCTAGTCTCATAGATGCGGTCACCATAAGTTACCTCACCATATCTACGCTTCCATTCTTTGGCCAGCAGGACATAGCGTCCATTAGCCTTTGGACTTGCACCAAAAACTAAGTACTTGCTCTCATCATTAGAGTCAAATGACACTACGAACTTGTCTTGTGCTGGAGTGTCGATTAGAATACCGGGGGTGCCAGCTTTTATGATCACTTCTTCGATCTCGCTTCCATCCACAATGCGGATTTTACCACCTGTTATTTCACTGCTCTCGCCACTGAGTCTCCGTTGCAATATGATATCCTCCGAGACATAGAACTGGATGCGCTCAAGTTCGGAGTCGCTCCACCTGTTTTCGTAATACAAGTCTTGTGTGAAATATTTGAGTTTATTACTGCATGAAGACAAGGTAATAAGTCCTAATAAGATTAGCCCGAGAAATGAAGTGGTTTTGCTCATAGTTTTGTGGTTGTGTTACAATGATAATATACACAGGCCAACCTAGTATCACCCTTAAAAAAGCTTTAACCCAATTGGAGGTGACTTAACATAATCTTATCATGTAATCCCCGTCAGCATAGGGTCTTATATCATTTGTCTAGCTAATTAACCTTCAACTTTCGCTTTGCTTTAAAGAATTCTGTGACCAGGGCACCACATTGATGACTCAGGATTCCAAACTCTAGCTTGGTCTTTGGGTGTAATAGATCTTTTCCATATTTCATGAAACCATATTTCGGATCTTCAGCGCCATATACAACTCTTCCGAGTTGCGCCCACTTGGCAGCACCACCGCACATCACACAGGGCTCCAGAGTGACGTAAAGCGTGCATTCTTTCAGGTATTTGTTGCCGAGATATGATGTGGCCGCTGTGATGGCAAGCATTTCAGCATGAGCCGTGGTATCGTTCAATTTTTCAGTTTGGTTATAGGCCCTTGAGATGATGCGATCCTGAGCGACGACTACTGCTCCGATAGGCACTTCGCCTTCTTCAAGCGCCTTCAACGCCTGCTGGTAAGCCTGCTTCATGAAATATTCATCTGTGTACAACTCCATCCTACAAATATTTTAATATTCTTTTGAATGACGACAAACCGACGATTGGAAAAAAC
>CAZAXY010000143.1:0-7648 GCA_964489125.1 uncultured Saprospiraceae bacterium | reverse complement strand
AAGACAAATGCCCGATCCATCCACGAGGAAGCTGCCCATCAAGCAGAATCTTAATGCCATAGGCATATAAGATAATCATGTAGATTATGGTAATCGGAATAAGTAGGAACTGGGTAAAGACAAGGAAGGCGCTCAATGGCCGCTCTACTTGATCATCGTAATCAAGAACGGGGAATTTACTTAAGAAATAGATACTATTGAATATGCCAAAAACCGTAACGGCCACATATCCATAGGTGCGACCATCAAACTCCACACCGAACAATTTGTCGAGAGCCACCATGCCGAATAGGATAGCGAGATAAAGAACGCCTGAGAAGAATCCTGACTCGACGATTCGGATAAAAACCTTACGGTTGTACTCCCAAAAATCCCCATCACTACCTTTTGAGATGAAAGGCACGTAGGCAATTAGTAAATGTAGAATAGCCGCTACGCCAAAGAAGAAAAATGGAAACCTGAACAGCTTGGTGCTCAATAGATCATAATCATCGGGTAAAAAAATGAAGATAGCTATGGCCAACACCCCAAACCAGCCGATTGTGATTAACTCTCTTATAGTGCTGTCCTGAGACTCTCTAATCAATCTCGATATGATACCTCCAAGAAATAGAAAATAGGATACTATCAAAAGATCCACGACCGTAGCCATTTCTGACCCTACGTCTCCATCGGTTGAGATAATCTTGATTGCCAAAGCAGTTGCAACTATCGCCATTACCGATGACAGCGGGAATCTTCTAAAAGATTGAAACAAGTCTAATCGTTGAAAATAGCCTATCATATTTAGCTCATTGCGACTTGAAGATAAGCTGACTAAGGACTATGTGCACGTACGTCTTGACTAATTTTTAATCTATTAAAATGGGATGCTCCTGACATCGCCAGTCTATGATCATTGCCACTGTAATTAATACTACTGAGATAGCAGATAATGAACTTCACTTGCATTTAGGTATACTCAGCGGTGCTTGATGGTCAAGGTTAATTGGGATAAGGGCCACAGACAGGTCTTTTTGTATGGTCTAACGCTTTTCTATCATTACAACTGAAGGTTGCCTTGGTAGATATCCTCGTTTTTCTGTTTCCTTTAACAATCAGGTGACTTTGTTCAAAAACATGACATTTATCGGTTATAATCTAAAATTGTTATGCTTTTTATTGATTATAATCCCTAAATGTATGATTTTAGAGTTATGATACGACGTTTTGCTAAAGATTACATAGAGGATGTCATCGAGAATAATAAAGCGGTTATTCTACTTGGACCTCGACAAGTTGGCAAAACCACATTGCTCCATAGTATTGCTGAGGATTACAGTGACACATTGTTTTTGGACTGTGATGAACCTGATATTCGCAAGTTGCTAACGGATACGACATCAACGGCACTTAAAAACTTGTTTGGACAGTCAAAATTGGTCATAATCGATGAAGCCCAGCGCATTAAAAATATAGGCCTCACCTTAAAATTGATAACAGATAAAATCAAATCCGTAAAGCTCATAGTTTCAGGATCATCCGCACTTGAGCTATCTGCTGATATCAGTGAGCCATTAACAGGTCGAAAGGTTGAAATCATTCTTTCTGGAGTATCCACGATGGAAATGATTAGTCATCATGGAAAACTTGAAGAGAAAAGATTACTCCATCAAAGATTGATATATGGAATGTATCCCGAAATCATTACCCACCCTGAAAGAGCTCCACAACAATTACAAGAATTAACAACTGGATATCTTTACAAAGATATCTTCAATTATCAGGATATTAGAAAACCAGAACTATTGCCAAATCTACTAGAGGCATTAGCGCGTCAAATGGGTTCAGAAGTCAGTTATAATGAATTGGCCAATCTGCTAAGCTCTGACCCCACCACAATAAGTAGATATATTGATCTACTTGAAAAAAGCATGGTAGTCTTTAGGTTGAGATCATTCAGCCGCAACTTGCGCAATGAACTCAAAAAAAGTAGAAAAATATACTTCTATGATAATGGCATACGCAACGCCATCCTATCAGATTTTAGACCATTTGATCTAAGGCTAGACAATGGAGCTCTCTGGGAGAATTTTATGATCAGCGAGCGCATGAAATTTAACTTTATAAAAATCATCCAGCCAAATAAATATTTCTGGCGAACGAGACAACAGCAAGAAATAGATTATGTAGAAGAGTCAAATGGGGAGATTCATGCATTTGAATTTAAGGTGAGTAACAAAAAGCAGGGAAAGTTCAGTAAATCATTCACACAACAATATCATCCAACGACTCAATCAACAGTAAATCAAGAGAACTATTTGGAATTCATTAGTTAAAAACCTAACATTTATCGGTTATAATCCAAAATAGTTATGCTCTTTAGTGATTACAATCCATAAATGTTAGATATGAGGCCTATCTAATCTTCTTAGTCCTACTGAACCTATCGAACATGTTACAGAAATGTGTCCATGATATATTTCCTTTATATCATTAAAAGCAAGACTTTTGCACCATGTTAAAAATCGGCACTCGAGGAAGCAAGTTAGCACTCTGGCAAGCATATGATCTGCAGGCACAGCTTAAGGCAATCGGTGTAGAGAGCGATCTGGTAATCATAAAAACCAAAGGTGATCAAATTCAGCATATCGGTTTTGATAAGATTGAGGGCAAAGGATTTTTTACCAAGGAAATTGAGGATGCCTTGCTGTCGTCGGATATAGATATTGCCGTACATAGCATGAAAGACCTTCCCACAGAAATGATTGAAGGTCTCGTCATTGCGGGACTCTCTGTTCGAGCAAATCCATCAGACCTGCTCATTATTAAGAGGTCATCTGTTGACACCTCTCGACCGTTGAAGGTTAAAAAGGGAGCAAAAATCGGAACCTCGTCTATCCGTAGGAAGGTACAGCTAATACATTTTGATCAGAGCATAGCATGTGCAGATATACGAGGCAACGTCCCCACTCGTTTGTCCAAGTTAGGCACTCAAGACTATGATGCCATAGTTTTGGCAGCAGCTGGAGTAGAGCGATTAGAAATTGATCTGTGCGACTATCATGTTGTAGAGTTCAACCCAAAAGAATATGTAAGCGCCCCAGCTCAAGGAGTAATCGCATATCAATGTAGATCAACAGACAAGCCAACACGTAGAATACTGAAAAAGATACATAGTGCCGACACAGCTTTATGTACTAATGTCGAGCGCACTGTAATGAAAATCATGGATGGAGGGTGTCAGTTGCCACTAGGTGCTTATTGCGAACAGGATAGAAGCGGCAACTATCACTGTTATGCGAGCTATTCACCGGGTCCAGGAGAAAAGTTGCGTCAAGTGAAGCTCTCCCAAAGTACACATGCTGGCTTAGCCGAACGTGTTGTAGATCAACTCAAAACCTTTTGATATGTACGTAATATTTGACTCATCAGCAAATGGAAAGCCAGGGAGTTATAAAGCTCCCTTAGATGATCTATTCAACTGGCCGAGACTATTACATCTGAGTTGGATATTACTGGATGATGATCTCAAACCAGTCCATGACTATGACTGCCTAATAGCTCCACAAGGATTCACTCCAAAGGCTGATGCATATACCCGTCATCATATAGACATTGAGAAAGTTAAGGAGCGTGGCGTTTCGGTAACTGAAGCATTGGAAAAATTTAATGAAGATGTCAGAGCTGCAGAGTATGTATTTGCTCACAACCTCAATTATAATGAAGGCATCGTAGGATCAGAATTCTATCGAGCATCTATGCCCAGTCCGCTAATCGCCGCAGACAAGTATTGTCTCATGCATGAAGGCACATACTACTGTAAGATACCAGGTAAGAGGGGATACAAATGGCCTACCCTCCAGGAGATGCACAGCAGAGTCTTTAAGCAAGGATACTCCCCCAGCAATAATGCTCGAGCAGACGTTATAGCGGCAGCGAGGTGTTTTATCGCATTGAAAAAAGCACGTGCTTTTGAAGACATTTTTAATGATGACGAAGATGAGTAAACCTGCAGAGATATTCATATCGAGAAAACTGGAAGAAGACTCCATACTCTTAGATTATTTTAATGCCAAGAAACTATCATTTGTTGATCAGTCCTTAATTGAGTTTAGTCCTGTGAAATTTGAGCGACCCTGGTCTGAGTGGCTATTCTTTTATAGCAAGAAGGGTGTTAGGTATTATTTTGATCAACAGCCCCCTCAACGAATGAGGTCCCATAAGCTGGCATGTTTCGGCCCCGGCACGGCAAGCTATCTCCTCGATAATTACGGATTCATGCCCGATTACATAGGTACTGGTGAGAAGAATTCCACTACCAAAGGTCTATTGAACTCTGCAGCTGATGAATCAGTGTGCTTTGTAGTAGGCAGACATTCTATGAGATCTGTTCAAGAATTGTTAGGCGAGAAACTGGAAGTGACTGAAATCTGTGTATATGACAATACTCCGGCTACAACGACCAATCTAGAGACATATAAGACTGCCATAATTACTAGTCCGATGAACTATGAGTCATTTATAGCGAATGGAGGATCGGCTAATTATCTAATCAGTATCGGAGCGACCACATCGCAAAAAATTAAAGAGCTAAACCCCGATAGGACAATCCATCAATCTGAAGAACCGTCCGAACTAAGTATTCTGAATACCTTTAGAGCATTAAGGTAAGATATCAATAGCCAACAGAATGCTCAAGAGTCTCTACGTCAGGAACTATGCTATCATCGAAGAAATCAAGCTTGAGTTTGATGCGAAGTTCAATGTTATTACAGGAGAAACTGGTGCAGGTAAATCTATTTTACTTGGAGCCCTCGGGTTAATCCTTGGCAAGCGAGCAGATACTAAAGTGCTCTATGATCAAGATGATAAATGCGTCGTTGAAGCTCAGCTTAGATTGAGTGATCAAGTCATTCATAACTTACCCAAGAGTGACAACTATGACCTCGAACAGACGACAACTCTTCGACGAGAGATTAATAGCAAGGGTAAATCAAGAGCATTCATCAATGATACTCCTGTATTACTAGGAGAATTGAAAGCAGTAGCTCAAGTATTGGTAGACATACACAATCAGTTTGATACACTCAGTATAACTGACCTCGATTATCAACGTACTGTGATCGATACCTATGCCAAGACTGATAAAGAACTGAAGTCCTACTATAATGCATATAAGGAGTTCACTGGCCTCAAGAGTGAAATCGCACAGCTGAAGGCACGCCAGAAGAAAGGGAAAGTAGACCAAGATTACTTATTGTTTCAGCTTGCCGAACTGGAAAAAATTCCTTTAGATGGCTTAGACAAGAACTCAATCGAAGAGGAACACAATACGATCAGTAGTAGCGAGGATATTAAAATTACGCTGAGCGAAATAATTTCTTCCCTGGTGGATGGTGATATGAGCATAGAGAGTAGGCTCATCGAACTAAATAGATCGTTGGCAAGCATATCCGATGTAAACAGCGAACTCACCAAGTTGCATCATAAGATGGAGCAAGTCATCGAAGACATCCAGGATATAGATCGATCATCTGTGTCCCTAGCAGAATCCATTGAACACAACCCAGAGCGAGCAAATGAACTGAAAGAAACCCTTGATCACATCTACCAATTGGAGAAAAAACACAACCTAATAGGTATAGGTGATTTGGTTAAACTAAGAGATCAGATAAGCGAACAGACGAGTTCCAATCAAGACTTGGGTGGATTAATAGAGAAGAAAGAGCAAGCTCTCGTCGAGGTAAAAAAATCGCTATGGCGGCGTGCGGAGACACTGACTAAGAAAAGAGAATCCTGTGGAACTCAACTGAAAAACAACATAGAGGCTACACTCAAAAACTTAGCAATAAATAATGCCAACATACAATTAGTTATCACTGAGTTGCCAGATTTCGAGGAGCATGGTATTGACAAGGTTGATATCAGATTCAGCAGTAACAAGGGTATAGACCCACAATCTATCGAGGGTACGGCATCTGGTGGTGAGTTATCTCGGTTAGCACTAAGTGTCAAGAGCCTGTTGGCAGGTCATACAGCTAAACCCACTATGATCTTTGATGAGATAGACACTGGCATATCGGGGGCAGTAGCGTTGCAGCTTAGTAATATCCTTATGAAGATGTCTGAGGAGCACCAAATTATATGTATAACCCACAGTCCACAGGTAGCTTCTGCTGAAGGGAAACATTTTAATATCTATAAGACAGACACTAGTAAAAGAACTATTACTCATGTAAGAACACTATCTGATGAAGAGCGTGTTGAAGAGTTGGCTAAGATGTTAAGTACAGATCCACCTTCAACAGCTGCAAGAGCAAATGCTAAAGAACTATTGAAGGTGGTCTAATATAAATCTACTTTATCAACAAGAGTTTTCCTCGTTGTATCGCCTCTTGTGATTTAATTACGAAGTGTATTAATCCAGTGTTGCTTGCGAGATCATCATTAGTCACTCGAATCTCATTATTTCCTATAATTAGGTTAATATTCTGTTGAGCTATGATTTGTCCATTAGCATTGTAATAGTGAACCTGAGCAGGGCCAGAGTTATCACTATATACGCTGATGACAGAAAAATCTGAGAATGGATTAGGAGTAACGGATTCTATGCGAAGAGCAGTCTCCACAATCTGATATTTCAGACGCAACGTGGCGTCAGAGCTGTCCTCGAATCTGACTACAGATAAATTCTCATCCTCATCAAGTGCTAGTAAATCAGCTAATCTACCATCTCTTAATACTCTAAATCTTAAGGTAGTTATGAGCTCATCAGCTACATCAACGTTGGCTATTAATATTCGCCCCTCAAGGTCAACCAATAGGTGATCAGCAGAGATCATCTCCATTGCGTCAGTATTATAGCTCATCGCTAAACTTATTATGCTTGGGTTGTTAATCTCATGACTTATTGGCACTTCGATTATATCTCCCTGACGCAGTGGTCTGTCAGTTATTGAGATGACATCTTGAGCACTTCGTGGTCGTGCCGAGTTAGGTGGGCTGTATGAATTGTTAATATCACCAACTCTGACAGCAACAAAATTTACTACCGTATCTGATGTTAATGGAGCAATATCAACCGTTCTCGGATGATTGAATACACTACCACTCGTGCTAAATGCCGGAATGCTATCAAATACAAAGTCTGCAGGAACAAATCTCCAAATTTCAACTTGTGCCGTATCTTCTAAGACACCCATGACAATCTGCATCAACAGATCGAGATCAGTAGTATCCAATTGTCCATCGCTATTTATATCGGCTGCCAAATATGTCAATGGTGATGTAAATGAGGATATTCCATTAAGATGTTGTTGGAATAATACCGGATCCAAAACATCGAAAATTGTACTTCCCGACTCATCATCTGATGACGGTTCGATGTTGTAATCTACCTGTGTTGGAGCAGTAAATCTATAGGTGCCATCAATTTGCCCTGATACTTGCCCCGTTTGGCCTCCTGTCACAGATACAACCACTGAAGGAACTGGGGTACCTGATGCTGTGCGGAATGTACCACTCACCTCAACCATTGTTGTAGGCATCGTATCCATCATCATCGTATCCATCATCATCGTATCCATCATCATCGTATCCATCATCATCGTGTCCATCATCATCGTATCCATCATCATCGTATCCATCATCATCGTATCCATCATCA
>CAZAXY010000142.1:0-7671 GCA_964489125.1 uncultured Saprospiraceae bacterium | reverse complement strand
ATATTGTCATTGCACACTTCAATAGAAGTAGGAGGTGCGCCATTAAACAATCCAAGATCCACATTCTCAATATTGGAAGTGCCTGTTATGGTTATAGGCCCAACTAATAGTCCATCAGAATCCAAACTATCATCTGATCCTTGATTAGTAGGTGTGATAGAGTAAACAGCAGGCAGTCCCGTGAAAATAACAAAGTATTCACCAGCACTGATATTAGAAAATCTGTACAATCCTCCATCAGCTGTTATAGTATTTGCTACAAGGTTGTCGCCTGATGAAAGGTCAGCCATTCCATTCGCATTAGTATCTCTGTATAGTTCTACTTTTATCCCATCTAAGCCTGGTTCGCCTGAATCTTGAAGTCCATTGCCATTCAAGTCATCCCATACAAAATCTCCAACTCTTGGTGATGAGCCTGGTAAAGATTGAATACCTACTTTTATAGCCTCAGTTGGTAGTAAGTCTTGACCAGTAGTTAGATTCCTCGAGGTGTATGCGAACGAATTCCATGCAATTTCTCCACTTGTAGGTGCATTTACAGGTGCTCTCATCTGTACGTCAAGAACAATTGAATCATTTTGATTTAGGGTTATGCTTGTGAGATCAAATTTCAGTGCGGTCACATCAGTTATATCTACAGGTGGAGTTATAGACCAGTTGGGGTCGTTGCATCCAGCAGGATAAGGTGTAGGATTAGAACCGGCGAGCTCATCACGACATGGATTGTCAATTGTTGTATACGATACCGTAATACCCGGAAGAGAGCCTATCGGTGCGGCTAAGTTTGGTTTCCATGCAGAAAATCGCTGCAAATTGTCATTTAATATGTGCCTGTCATCGACATTAGGAAGTATATCTATTACTGTGATGTTGTCTAGCGGCGTAGTGTTGGGATTAGTAATGGTAATTCTATAATCTGCGATACCTCCTGGTACAGTTGTGCTTGTGTTTGGATATTGACTATAATCAGTATCTATAGTCCCAATGGCAGATTTTTCTGCGCGAATACCCGCAGAGCCAAGGCCTCTAAAGATTTCAATTTGGTCCGATCTGAATTCGCAAAAATCAGTGGCATATCCACCTAATAGATTTTCAGTATCTGGGTTGTTACAAGAGGCATGTGTGGACCCCGTTGCGTTAAAGAAATAATCAACAGTGTTAATCCCTTCTATAGCACTATTGCCTATCAAGATATCGAATAGAAAGCCACACCCAGCCCAAGTGCCATCGGCTTCAATTACGAATTCATTGCCAAAAGATGCATGGTATACAAACCTGACTATCTGCCTACCGTCTACTGTAGTAGAAACTTCGATAACTGGCAATTGCCCATCAAACTGAGTGCAACTAAAGGTCTCTCTTAATGTTCCTGGGACATATGACACTCCCACAGGCAATACGACCGACATCACACCTCCATACACATCAAAAGTCATAAATGGAGGGCTATTATAGATGTGCTCAATACTAATAGTGTCACCAATAAGGGCTGTAGTGATCTGTGTTCTTACTTGATCTGTGAAATGTACAGCACCATCTATACGATCTGCTTCTGCGCCATCACTGATCATAGTGGAAGCGCAGACTCTGTCTGTAATTATATCACCAGTGCCATTGAGGCCCAGGTAATCTGCACAATTTTCATATATGAACCCTACGGCCAACGTTGAATCAATGGTTCCATAAAGACCTATTTCAGAACGAAAGTTATTTGGATATCTATCCACATTATAAATCGCAGAAGCTGGAACATCTCCAAAATCAAATCGCAATTGTTCTATACGAACGTCTGCGGGTAGGCCAAGACCTATGATGTCAAGTATTTGCCTATTATTCAGGTTGAAATCTGTCCATAACATCCAAGTAGATGGATCATTGGATGCTCTATAGTACAGCTGCGCAGGATGATCAATAAATGGAAACTCTGGTGTCCTAAGTTGGTAGATATCTACTACTTCAGGTATCGTATCCAATATTTGGTAGTTATCAATAGGAGCTAAACCTCCATTACCAAATCTTACTTGCCAATACTGTTGTCCTCCTGCGGTTTGTATACTGTCACTTGTTTTTCTTGATTGAAAGATACTTGGATCTATCTGCTCACCACCAGGGCCGATGGTCACTGATTGTTCAGACTGAGCTTCGGTAGCATTTGATGAAGTAGCAGTTATCCTATTTGTTGCACTGCTACCGATTATGGAAAAAGGAGGAAATTCTGCTTGAAGAAGTATTTGAATACTTGACCCATTGCCAAGTGCACCTATAGGGGCATCGTCAAAGCTTATCCTATAACTTCTCGTGATCTGATCGTAGGTGGCACTCGCCACACCACTTGGAAGCGGAGAAGAAAATCTTATGAAATCAAGCTCATCGGGAAGAACACCATTTATTTCCGTGTTATTGCAATTTGAAGTGGTATTGTTGCATGAGATATTGATAATAAATTCGAACGGCTCGCCAGCGTCGGGGGAGTTATTAGATAAACTCTGGGTCAAAAATAATTCTTGACCATAGAGAGGTATCGAGCACAAACTAACTATGATGACAATTATGAATTGTCTCATTCGATTATTTTTGGTTTATTCTCTATTATAGCAAGCTGGGCTATAAGGCAGTATTTGCACTTGCCTTATACCTTAGATTGTTTCTCATAGATAAAGACAGTATATAAAAGCACAACCCCTAAACTGAACTTAGTTTCGAGCAAGTTTTAAAGAATTCAAAATTCAGTTGTGGCACATACTTGGCATAAATTCTCTTTAAACCATGCAAGTGCCAACTATATAGGTATATGGGCTCTTGTACCTTACATCGACTGTGTTTAGGTTAGTTAGAAAGTTGCCGTATTATTCATCTTTTTTGGCAACTTATTCATAAAAAAGGGCATTTATAAATGTTTTGAGATGAAATCGAATCATCTCACATTTTAGTCAATCATGAATACAATAGAACTGAATAAAGAATCTGCAACAAAGCAAGGTACCATGCCCTTCAAGGGAGCCAACCAGATAGCCCTATGCGCAGGTAGTTCTGAACAAGCTGTTCTCTTTTTATCAAGCTCTATCTGGACAATAATCGTATGCCTATAAAAGGTACTTAACTAAGAACTATGTATATCTATAGTGTCAAGTGTAGAGTGAACAAAGAAATCGCATCGGAGTGGGAAGCTTTTTTTATTGATAAGCATCTGGACGATCTAGTTAAGACTGGCTGCTTCACTCATTACGAATTCAGAAAACTCATGAGCGATGATCCGATATCATCCTATTATATCAGTAATTACCATTATAGATCACAAGGTGATCTTGATATTTACAATTCAAACTATGCATCTGATCTTAAGCAGGATGTTGTCGATAGATTCAATGGCAAGTTCCAAGCTGAACGATCAATCTATAAGGTGCTAACCAATAAAATCCAATGAGATGATTGATCCGACAATGTCCAACCCAATTATTGATCGATTACCCGATCATCTCAAGCAGTATATACTGCCACAGAATTATGAGCACTACACGTATGAGAATCAAGCTGTGTGGAGATATGTGATGAGAAAGAGTGCAGATTATCTGCCAAGCGTTGCACATGAATCTTATCTCGATGGATTGAATCGGACGGGTATTAATACAGAGGTGATTCCTAGTATGTATGGTATGAATCCAATCTTAAAAGACATAGGTTGGGCAGCAGTCGCAGTCGATGGGCTGATCCCATCTGCGGCATTTATGGAGTTTCAAGCCTACAATGTACTAGTGATAGCATCTGATATACGATTGCTAAAGAATATTGAGTATACAACAACACCTGATATCATCCATGAGGCGGCTGGACATGCTCCGATAATAGCGAATTCAGACTATTCGGAATATCTACGATTGTTCGGAGAGATTGGAGCGAAGGCTATTAGTTCCTATGCAGATCGTCAACTTTTTGAGGCTGTAAGAGAACTGGCTAGCCTCAAAGAAAAGGTTGCCACTGCATCAGAACGTATAGCCCAATTAGAGCGAGATATTATGCGATTGCAAGATGAGATGACTGAACCGTCTGAATTGCAATTACTTAAAAACCTTCATTGGTGGACTATAGAGTATGGATTATTTGGATCTGTAGATAACCCAAGGATATACGGCGCTGGCTTGCTGTCGTCGATAGGAGAGAGTAAGTGGTGTCTCACAGACAATGTTAAGAAGATACCGCTTAGTATTGATGCAGTATATCAATCATTTGATGTGACTAAGCCACAACCACAGCTGTTTGTTACCCCATCGTTTTCATATCTAAGTGAGATCCTCAATGAATTTGCAGAAACCATGGCAGTTCGAACAGGAGGTCTCTCAGGAGTAGATAAACTTATCAAATCCAAGCAGTTAGGTACGATTGAGTTAAGCACTGGTCTGCAGATTACTGGAGTGTTCTCAGATCGCTATGTTAATGATGATGGTGACTTGTGTTATGTGCAAACTGATGGTCCTACTGCTTTGGCTTATAGAGAGCGAGAACTGATCGGTCATAGTTCTGATCAATATCCAGCTGGTTATGGTGTGGCTATAGGCAAGTTAAGGGGAGTTAATAAAGAATTGGAAGATATGTCTCCTAGAGAATTAGTAAATTATAACATAGTTGAAGGCGAGAAAATCTCCCTTCAATTTGAGAGAGGAATTACTGTATCTGGACAGGTTATTACTGGTACTCGTAATATCCTCGGCAAGATCATGCTTGTCGCATTGAAGGGATGTAGTGTTATGTGGCAAGGGAAACATATCTTTCATCCAGATCAAGATATTTATTATTTGGCGATTGGGTCCAAGATTGTCTCCGCTCACGCAGGGCCCGCAGACCTGAAATCTTTTGATCTTCTGGATCATGTAAAAACCGACACCATAACCATTCATGATTTGGTGAAGAGCCCCACTGAAGATGTATACAAGCAGTTGCGCTCATATCGTTCTATTGAAGCTTCAACAGACCAACTGGATAGTCTGACTGACGAGATATTAAGGGATTTTGATCAAGAATGGCTGATACTCTTAGAATTATATGAAATACTAATAAAACATAACCTGCCGAAGGCTCATATTGTGTATGATCAATTAAATAAAGTCTCAGAAAAGGATGAAAATCTCAAAGAGTTAATAGAAAGCGGATTGCGGTTAATTGATCAACACAACTCTGTACCTGTATGAGATGTTTCCACTTAACCTAATGACCATCAGCGATAATTAAAAAGCCCAAATAAGCATAGAGTAGTATCTTCACTGATTATTAGGACATGGTGCAACTTTTGATCTCGTTATATGATATCCGAATACTTGATGTAATCGATATTCTGATCGTATTGTTTCTTATCTGGCAGATATACAAGTTATTACGTGGGACTATTGCTTTCAATATTTTCATTGGCTTGATGCTGCTCTATGGGGTATGGTACGCGGTGAGTTATCTAAAAATGGGGCTTTTAACCTTTTTGTTAGGGCCTTTTGTTGGATTTGGGGTATTAATATTGATAATTATCTTCCAGCCGGAGATTAGGCAGTTTCTACTTTTTTTAGGGAATAATACACTTAAGAATCGATTTACTTTTATTGAGAGACTGTGGGGGGATCAAATGGTAATTGACGATTCTGCTGTAATGAACATCGTCGATGAAGTATATCTCGCTATGGAGAGTTTTAGAGCTGAGCAAGTGGGTGCACTCATTGTCATCAGTAATAATCGAGAGACGCCTATATGGAATAATTCGGGTCAAGTTATTGATGCCAAGGTGTCTTCTCAGCTATTACGCACGATATTTCAGAAAGAATCTCCTACGCATGACGGTGCAGCCATAATGATCAATGATCGGATATACTCTGTAAGCGTCATTCTACCTGTTACTGAAAATAACTCTATTGATGCCGATCTTGGCCTACGCCATCGAGCGGCATTAGGAGTGTCCGAAAAAACTAATGCTATGGCTTTCGTTGTATCAGAAGAAAACGGCGCTTGGTCCGTGGCAGTTGGAGGAAAGTTGACACGACTTGCTAACCAGTCTGTACTCAAGTCTAAATTAAAAACAGCTCTTAAGGATTGATATCGATAATTAAGATAATCCTTATATGCAATTACTATACTTTTGTAGCCTATGCACACAACGACAACATATATACAAGAACATAAAGAACGGTTCATTGGGGAATTGCTTGAGCTACTCAAAATCCCATCGATAAGTGCTGATCCGGCTTATGCAAAGGATGTGGTCCGTACCGCAGATGCTGTCATAGACTCATTGCTCAATGCAGGTGTCGATGTAGCGGAAAAATATGAAACGCAAGGTCATCCAATCGTCTATGCAGAGAAGATGATTGGAGATAAGCTCCCGACAGTCTTAGTCTACGGTCATTATGATGTGCAGCCTCCCGATCCACTCGAGTTATGGGACTCACCCCCATTTGAGCCAGTAATCAAGAAAACTAAATTACATCCTGATGGTGCTATATTCGCTCGTGGGTCTTGTGATGATAAAGGTCAGATGTACATGCACGTTAAAGCTTTTGAAGCGATGATGCAAACGAACAGCTTGCCTTGTAATGTTAAGTTTTTAATCGAAGGAGAAGAAGAGGTAGGTTCCGACAATCTCGGAGATTTCATGTCTGAACATAAGGATCTGTTGGCTTGTGATGTAGTCCTAGTGTCAGATACGTCAATCATTGCAAATGATGTACCCTCTATAACCGTTGGCTTGAGAGGATTAAGTTATGTCGAGGTAGAGATTACGGGGCCTAATCGTGACCTACATTCAGGTGTATATGGCGGAGGCGTTGCTAACCCGATCAATATCTTATGTCAGATGATCGACTCGCTGCAGGATGATCAGAATCGTATAACAATTCCATCATTTTATGATGATGTCGTAGACGTATCGGCAGATGAACGTGCTGAGATGAATAAAGCCCCATTCAGTCTGACAGATTATAAGGAAGATTTAGAAATCGGTGATGTACATGGAGAGAAAGGGTATACCACCTTGGAACGTACATCTATACGCCCGACGCTCGATGTCAATGGAATCTGGGGTGGATACATAGGCGAAGGAGCCAAAACAGTTCTTCCGTCTAAGGCATTTGCCAAAATCAGCATGCGCCTTGTACCCGATCAAAGCGAAGAGAAAATTACAGAGCTGTTTAAAGACTATTTCGAAAGCTTAGCGCCTGCGGGTGTAAAAGTTGAAGTACGACCACATCATGGAGGTAAACCTGCTGTAACGCCTACAGATACGCCCGAGTATAAAGCAGCTCATTTGGCAATGAAGGATGCATTTGGCAAAGACCCGATTCCTGTCCGAGGTGGAGGGAGTATTCCTATTGTGGCACTGTTTGAAGACATCCTCAGTGTGAAGACAATTCTTATGGGTTTTGGGTTGGATTCGGATGATATACACAGCCCTAACGAGCACTACGGCATCTGGAATTATCTTAAGGGGATAGAGACCATACCATCGTTTTACAAGCACTATACGGCATTAAAAATATAGATGCTTCGCTTCGATATTATCTCTTGCCTACCAGAATTGTTGGAAAGCCCTTTTAAGCATAGCATTTTAAGGCGTGCTCAGGACAAAGGGCTTGTTACGATAGCCGTTCATAATCTTCGTGAGTATGGTCATGGTAAGCATAAACAGATCGACGACTACCA
>CAZAXY010000141.1:0-7823 GCA_964489125.1 uncultured Saprospiraceae bacterium | reverse complement strand
TTTTCTTTACGGACTCTATAATTTCTTCTCCGCCCTCGAGTTTAACTGCATGAGCACCAGATTCTTTCATAATGCGAATCGCAGATTCTAAGGCTTTCATTTTATTGCCTTGGTAAGTTCCAAATGGGAGATCCACCACCACGAATGAACGCTTGACCCCTCTGATTACAGACTGAGCATGATAGATCATCTGATCTAAGGTTATCGGAAGGGTAGTTTCATGGCCGGCCATAACATTTGAGGCACTGTCTCCTACAAGCAACACTTCTATGCCTGCTTCGTCAAGTATCCTTGCCATAGAGAAATCATAGGCTGTAAGCATTGATATTTTTTCTCCTTGCACCTTCATGTTTTTAAGAACATGAGTTGTGATTCGCTTCACCTCCTTAGTAGCCGCTGACATCTGCTTATTATTTTAAATTGTGAACGCCAAATTAACTGAATTTTGGCTTGACCAATAATTCGATTACTCTTTTGTCCAAGAGGACAAGATCATTTCATAATATGGGAGGTTATTCATGGACATTTTGGTGCGACCATCTACAATTTCGCCTTTCATAAATACACCTGAGGTGATCTCAGATATGATGCCTTCTTCGTTGATAAATAGGTTGACGGGATATTGTCTTACTCCGAGATCATCAAATAATCCTGCGCCATCAAAAAGCAGATCCCATGATAGATTATTAATCTGGAGTATCCGATCAGTTTGTGACTTCTTCTCCTTAGAAATTGCAACGAAGTTGATGCCTTGCTCCTCATAATGGGATTTCAACTCATTGAGCTCAGGAAACTCTTGGATGCATGGTCGACAGCTCACGCTCCACAGATTGACATGGACTTTTTCCCCTCTGTACTTGTTGAGTTCAACTATGAGGTCATCAGTAATCAAGGTGTCAATCTGTTGTCCTATGATGGTCTGATACATCACACGTTCTTGCTTGATCAGTGGATTATAGGTACTGTCAGGGATAATTTGACCGTACGCACTATACTCAAGTAAACTGGCAAATAATAAGAGTAAAATATATCTCACGAGTCTAAAACGATTGTGTCAACACAAAGAATGTATGCATTCTGTTAAATTGACTAAACTGTCAAAATGTATGTATAAATATATGGAGACTGCCTTATTGTCACCACTATGTCATGCACTTCAGACAAAATGCTGACAAAAAGAGTGCATTTGGATCAGATGACGCCTTGGCATATCTATTGCCATACTTAGGCCGTATAACAACACATTTTTTAGAACATAAGTAAATCACAATAAATGGGTAAAATAATAGGAATTGACTTAGGTACTACCAACTCCTGCGTAGCAGTAATGGAAGGTAAGGAGCCTGTAGTGATCCCTAATGATGAGGGGCGTCGTACAACTCCTTCCGTATTGGCATTTTTAGATAGTGGCGAGCGCAAGGTTGGAGATCCTGCTAAGCGTCAGGCAATTACTAATCCACTTAAGACTATCTCTTCTATTAAGAGATTTATGGGTAGGAGATTTAGTGAATTGGGCACCGATGCTAATCGTATGCCATACTCGGTAGTCAAAGGAGATAATGATACGGTACGCGTAGATATCGATGGCAAAAAATATAGTCCACAGGAACTGAGTGCTATGGTGCTTCAGAAAATGAAGAAGACTGCAGAGGATTTCTTAGGACAAGAAGTAACAGAGGCAGTGATCACTGTACCGGCATATTTCAATGATTCTCAGCGTCAAGCGACTAAAGAGGCAGGAGAGATAGCCGGTCTTGATGTCAAGAGAATAATTAATGAGCCTACAGCTGCTGCATTAGCATATGGTCTTGATAAGAAGGACAAAGATGCTACGATAGCAGTATATGACTTAGGTGGAGGTACTTTTGATATTTCTATTCTTGAGTTAGGCGATGGTGTATTTGAGGTGAAGTCTACTAATGGTGATACACGCCTAGGTGGTGATGACTTCGATGAAGTAATTATTGATTTTTTAGCAGAGACATTTGAAAAGCAAGAGGCTATGGACCTTCGCAAAGATCCAATGGCACTGCAGAGATTGAAAGATGCAGCAGAAAAAGCTAAGATTGAGCTTTCCTCTTCGACAGAGACCGAGATAAACCTGCCGTATGTTACTGCCAAGGATGGTGTTCCTAAGCACCTCGTAGTCAAATTAAGCCGAGCGAAGTTTGAACAACTTGCGGATGACCTAGTGAAGAGGTCTCTATCACCTTGTGCAGAAGCATTGAAAGATGCTGGATTAAGTAAAAGTGATATCGACGAAGTGATACTTGTTGGTGGGTCTACTCGTATCCCTAAGATACAACAAGCAGTAGAAGAATTTTTTGGCAAGAAGCCTAACAGATCAGTTAACCCTGACGAGGTGGTTGCAATAGGTGCTTCGATCCAAGGGGGAGTGCTTAGTGGTGATGTTCAAGATGTACTACTACTCGATGTGACCCCACTTTCGCTGGGTATCGAGACGATGGGTGGAGTATATGATGTCGTCATAGAGGCTAACTCAACTATCCCAACTAAGAAATCTAAGGTGTACTCTACTGCGGCAGATAATCAGCCTTCTGTTGAAATCCATATCCTACAGGGCGAGCGACCTATGGCCGCACAAAACAGATCGGTAGGTAGATTTATTCTTGATGGGATACCGCCTGCACCGAGAGGTGTGCCACAAGTAGAGGTGTCATTTGATATTGATGCTAATGGTATCTTAAGCGTATCTGCTAAAGACAAAGGAACTGGCAAGGAACAAAATATCAGAATAGAAGCGTCGACAGGATTATCTCAAGAGGAGATTGACAAAATGAAGGCTGAAGCTGAAGCAAATGCGGATGCAGACAAGGCTGCTCGTGAGAAAGTGGACAAGCTTAATGCAGCAGATTCTTTGGTCTTCCAAACTGAAAAGCAGATTACCGAGTATGGTGATAAGATACCTGCCGATAAGAAAGAAGCCATCGAAAATGCAGTTGCTGAGCTCAAAGAAGCCCACAAGGTTGAAGATATCGCTAAGATTGATAGCGCTACTGAGACGCTCAATGCAGCTTGGCAGGCCGCGAGCCAGGATATCTATAATGCACAACAAGCTGCTGGTGGTGAAGGCGCAGAAGCGACAGCAGATGCAGGCGATGGTGGAGCAGACAATACGGAGGATGTAACTGATGTCGAGTTTGAAGAAATCGATGACACAAAGTAAGACAGCTATAGACGGTCGATGACTGTTCTATTCTATGACGTAGTAAAGAAAGCCTATGGGGATTAACCCATAGGCTTTCTTGTTTTAAACACCAGTTAGAAGCTAGTAATGAACAGTTAGGGCGCTAAAGACTATCACTGACAATTGTTTTTGTGAATAGTTGAAAATATCTATGAAATACTTCGCTATAAGTCGAGACTTCCTCAGACATTCACGTATCAACTAAGTACGGTTTTTCTTCTGATAACCGTAGGACTACCTAAATTAAACAAACAGAACTTATGAATTCACGTTTTTTAGCCTTACTAATACTCCTTTTGCTATGGTTGCTATTGGGAGCGTTCTTATTTAATAAATATCTATGTGGTACTTCAGCTCCAGCAGCAGCGGCAACAGTTGCGCCAGCAGTTGTTCCTGTACCAGCTAAGTCTGGATGTGATGGCGAATGGGTGATCCGGGATGGATCAGCTCTCAACGTATCATCTTCGGGATATGTACAATTTCCAATATCATCATTTGCAGCAGCAGCACCAAGCCAAGCGGTTACGCAAAGTTTGAATCAAACAGCTCAATACCTAAAGTCAAACAGTGATAGACAACTTACAATCACGGGTTACTATGATGCTAATGAGACCAATAGAAGTATTTATTCAGATATTGGACTTGCACGAGCAAACGCTATCGTCAGAGATTTGATTAGCCAGGGTGCGCCAGCACGACAGTTGGCTATTGCTTCAGCATCGGCTCCTGATGATTGCTTTTCAGGCGATACGCTTCGCAAAGGCGCTTCATTCGCTTTTGGAGCAGTAGCGGATAATAGTCAACGACTTGAAAGAATACGAAGTCGATTTACGGTTGAGCCGATCACTGTCTACTTCGGTACAAATCAAGACGAGCTGAACCTTTCCTCACAGCAACGAACTGACTTTGCGGAAATCATATACTACTTAGACAATGTCAATGGCTCTGGACTCTCTATAGAAGGTCATACTGATAATGTTGGAAATAGGCAATCTAACATTACCTTGTCGCAGGGTAGAGCAAATTTTGTTAGAGAATATCTCACCAATAACGGAAATATCGCTATTAATAAGATGAGCACAAATGGCTTTGGCCCAGATAATCCTATCGCGACTAACGCTACCCCTGAAGGAAGATCTCAGAATAGACGTGTCGAAGTAAAACTGAATTAGAAATAACGAATAACTAAACAATTAAAGAACTATAGAAATGAAATCACAACATATATTTATTCCACTACTCATCATACTAGCCATTGCCTTAATACTGTGGATGTTGGGATGTGCTACTTGTTGGTTGCTGCCATTCGTATTTATTTTAGGAGCAGCATACTTAGGCTGGCTTTTGGGTGGTAATTGGTTTGGGAGCCTCTTAGGCGGAAAAGATAAAGAGATTGAGACAGCTAAAGCCTCTTATTCGACACTACGGACAGAGTATGATCAGCATAACAAGAAGTATTCTTTGCTGTCTCAGGACAATGACAAACTCAAGAAAGAGTATGCTCAAAGTCGCACTGACTGGGACGGTAGTCGTGTTAAGTTGGAAGAAAAAACCAGAAAGTGGGAAACGGACTATCACTCATTAGTAGCAGATAATGAGGCTAATCGCAATGATTGGTTGTCAGAGAAAAAAGTGTTCCTAAGTCAACTGACAGAAGCTGATGACAAGCAGATTGAATTGAAAAATGACCTTGCCACTAAGAAAGGCGAGTGGAACAACACTCAGAATGAGCTAAAAGCTCAAATCACTGAATGGAGAAATAAATTTAACGAGCTAGAGAAGGAGCAACGTAGCCTGACCAATAAGGCTATTAACACTGATGCCAACGAAAGGGACTGGACGATCAAGGCTGAAAAGTGGAATACTGAAAGATCCCAATTGGAGTCTAAGTTGGCGGCATCAGAAGAGAAACACAAAGGAATAGAAGATGATTGGTCAACTAAGTATGAGCAATTGCAAAAGGAGAAGACAGAATCTGACTCTCAGGCCAAGAGACGCTATGATCAGCTCAATGCTGATTGGGAAATCAAAGTAAATGCTTGGAATAGTGAACGAAACGATTTTTTACAAAAGCTTGAATCTAACGCCACTCAAGCTCCAGTTGAGAAGATCGTCGAGGTCGAAAAGATCGTCGAGGTTGAGAAAATCGTGGAAGTCGAAAAGATCGTGGAAGTCGAAAAGATTGTGGAAGTCGAAAAGATCGTCGAGGTAGAAAAAGTGGTTGCAGCGCCAGCCCCACCGCCTCCTCCGCCAGCCCCAGCTAAACCAGCTAAGGCTAATATGTATGCTGCGCTCAAGCCTGACAACCTCCAGGTTGTAGAGGGTATTGGACCGAAGATGGATGAAGTGTTGAAAAAGCACGGTGTACATACTTGGGCAGAGTTGGGCTCTTCAAACTATACTCAGCTAAGAGCATTGCTCGATAAAGAGAATCCAACGAGATATAGAATTATCGATCCAACTACATGGCCAGATCAGGCTAAGTTGGCGGATAAGGGCGACTGGGACAAACTAATCGCAATGCAGAAGCAACTAGACACAGGACGAGCAGGTGTCAGTGACCATGAAACAGACTCCAAGGTCGAGAAAATGTTAATCAAGCTTGGTGTCTTGAAGCGTTGGAAGCAAGATGACCTAAAGGCAGTCGAAGGTATAGGCCCAAAGATAGAAGGACTCTTAAAAGCTGACGGTATAGATACATGGCAGAAGCTTGCTGATGCTCCAGTCAGCACGATACAAGCCATTTTGAATAAAGCAGGTAGCCGTTATAAGCTGGCTGATCCAGGCTCTTGGCCAAAGCAATCACAGCTCTGTGCTAACGGAGATTGGGATGCTCTGACAGTATTGCAAGATCAGTTGAATGGGGGCAAGTAGTTGTAAATTACTTTCGACTCTCAACTAGAGTTCGACATGATTTAAGATAGAGGGCTTTTGTAGCCCTCTTTTTTATTCAATTATTAAGCGTTCTGATAACCTCCAGATAACTATCTTAAGCAGATTAAATGTTGAATTATAATGGAGACTTTCGCTAAGGTGCTTTTAGTCCTGCTGCCTGCCATATATTTCTTAATAGTTATTGAGGTAGTCTATTCATATGCTATAGATCGATTCAATTTCAGAGCGATGGATTCTATATCTAGTCTATCTGCAGGTATGACTAATGCTATCAAGAGTGTGTTAGGGCTGACCGTAGTAATAATAGGATATAAGTATATGTATGAGCACTTAGCAGTATCTCATATCAAGGCATCATGGCTTACCTATATCATGGCACTAGTATTTTTAGATTTTGGAACCTATTGGTACCATCGGCTGGCGCATAGCGTCAATATCTTTTGGAATCGTCATGTGATACATCACTCCGGTGAGACCTTCAATCTTGCCACAGCACTGCGCCAATCGGTATCTAAATTTGTCAATGTAAGTGTCTTCTTCCTATTGCCTGCCGCCATACTCGGTGTGCCTCCGCAGGTGATTGCTATCGTAACGCCATTTCATCTGTTCATACAAGTGTGGTATCATACTACGCATATTGGAAAGTTGGGATGGTTAGAGTACATCATCGTGACGCCGTCTCAACACAGAGTTCATCATGCCATCAATCCAATATACATAGACAAGAATCTATCGCCAGTTTTCTGTGTTTGGGATAGGATGTTTGGGACCTTTCAGGAGGAATTAGATGATGTGCCTTGCGTATATGGCGTTACCAGACAAGTTAACACTTGGAATCCTATAAGAATTAATCTTATGCACCTGTGGTTGCTAATCAGAGATGCTTGGTATACAGATAGTTGGATAGATAAGCTGAGGATTTGGTTCATGCCTACAGGATGGAGACCTGAAGACGTTAAGAGCAGAGCGCCAGTATCTTATTCTTCTATTGAATCATTTACGCTGTACGATTCTAATCCAACTCGTCTCTTGATCGCTTGGTCTTGGTTTCAGTTTGCAGTATTATCAATTATGACATTCCATCTATTGCTTCAGATTGCCACTATAGGACAGCCAGAGGTGTTCTACTATGGCGCTTTTTTATTCTTGATGGTGTACAGTTATACAACGCTCATGGACCGTGACAAAAACGCTGTCTGGTTAGAACTATTCAAATCAGCAATAGGAATGTTCCTTATATGGCACATGGGAAGTTGGTTTGGCATTAATGAGTTTTTTCCTGGTGGTGCTGTTGTCGTGGGCGTATATTTAATGGTATCTGTTGCTGTGACAGCCTATCTTATAAAGTTCGATTTAGAACTTATTCAAATGCCTAAGACTGAGAGGGAAGCGGCAGCATAGTCTGTCGCAGAAGTGGTCTATGTGATGAGCGTCTGGTATAGCTGATTGACTTATCTCTGAACTTATAATGTTACCATAGATCCTCGTGCCAGGGCAATACATGTGGTCCTCTTTTTTTGCTTTTAAAATCCAAGAACACTGGCGCTCTGTCCAATCGTATTGCCAGAGTAATTGAGAAGACTGCAATCAGAGTAATACTACTGATGTTCTCCTAAGATTTGTCAATGTAAAGTCCCAAGATTGAGTTTGGTGTGAATACGAGAGTTGTCCCGTCCTAAATAAGCGTTACGGGTTTAATAAATAAAGATACTTATTTGGC
>CAZAXY010000140.1:2162-7957 GCA_964489125.1 uncultured Saprospiraceae bacterium | reverse complement strand
TCCTGTTCTAACTCTTGATATCCTAGGAAGGAGGTCTTGAACAGATAAGTGCCAGGAGTAATAGAGACAATCGTAAACGAACCATCCAACTCAGTAACAGTTCCATATTGATCAGCTAGTGTAATATGAACATATGGTTGTGGCTCATTAAGCTCATTAGTGATTACTCCACTCAATGTGCTTAGCTGCGCAATCATCATAGTGGCACATACCAAACTTAAGAGTAGGGTTGAGATTAAGGTGCTTATTTTATTCATAATTTGCTTGATTGCAAAATTAATCAATGATCCGCAAAAATAATAATTTAGACTAATCTAAAAATGCTATTGTAAACTAAAAATTCTATGTCAGAAGAAATACCTATCAGGTCTCAGTAAAATATAAGACCTCGCCTTCTAAGAGGAGCACAATTACTTTCTGATGACCTCTCCACCTTCATCTTGAATTAACTCGGAACGGAGTAGAATTAGTGGTGATTTTATTAGAAGTAGGTTGAGTTTAGCCGATTGATTGTATAGTTCATCTATTACTTATGTGCTTTTGTATCTTTCTGCTGATATTTGCTCACATCATTTCATTTCTTACAACATATATGCAGTTAACTATCCAAAATCTCTCTAAGACTTACCCCAATGGCGTTAAGGCCCTTGATGATATCAACTTGACTATAGGTCAGGGCATGTTTGGCTTATTAGGGCCAAATGGAGCCGGTAAGTCTTCACTGATGCGAACCATTGCAACCTTGCAAGAGCCAGACGGTGGGTCTATTCATTTTAACGACATTGATGTTCTGGCGCAACCTAGAGAATTGCGAAAGACCTTGGGGTACCTGCCGCAGGAGTTTGGAGTCTATCCAAATATCTCCGCATTGGATTTGCTCAACTATTTTGCAAGCCTAAAAGGAGTAGGGAGCAGCAAGGATCGAAAGAAGCTGGTCGATTATGTCCTTGAAGTAACTAATCTATCAGAAGTTAGACGACGAGCGGTTTCTGGATATTCTGGAGGTATGAAACAGCGATTTGGAATTGCGCAGATGTTACTCAACGATCCACAGTTGATCATTGTAGATGAGCCTACTGCGGGCTTGGATCCTGCCGAACGCAAACGATTTCTCAATATTCTCAGAGAAATCAGTCGTGGTCACATTGTAATCTTTTCAACACACATCGTGGAGGATGTTAAGGAGCTTTGCCTCGATATGGCCATTATGAACCAGGGTTCAATACTGCTTCGCCAATCACCAGAGTCTGCTGCCGCTGAGATGGACGGCAAGATTTGGATAAAGCGCATCGAGGGGAACTTGACTGAAGTGCAAGAGCGCTACAGATTCCTATCTAATTCGTATAATCCTGATCACAGTATAACGGTGCGTATTTACTCGGAGGGACATCCTGGAGAAGGATTTACTGCGGCGACTCCAAATCTGGAAGATGTATATTTCTATCACCTTAATGAGCGTGCTGTAGCAACGGCGTAAAACCATAAGAAGTATGCTTGGAAAGATCTATTCATTTGAACTGAATAGCTGGTTTAATAGACCAGCGATATTTGTCTATGCCCTCTTAGTCATGGCCTTCTCAGCTTTGATGACTGCTGCCTCCGCTGGTGCATTTGATGGCAATACTGCCAGTGTCACTTCACTGAGGTATATCAATTCACCTAATGGGATATTAGGATTGATTATGGGGATGGCAGTAATCCTTTTTCTTTTGTTTCCCAATGTTGCTGGGGCCAGTATATACAAAGACTATAAGCATAATGTACATCAGGTGATGTACTCCTTTCCATTTACCAAGAGGGATTATTTTTTTGGGAAATATCTCAGTGCGTTAACGATATGTCTGATACTAACCGTCTTCATAGCAGCCGGCATAATGATAGGTATGAATGTTCCAGGTGTTAATGCCGATATGGTTGGCCCGCACCGTTTATTGCCTTATCTGCATACTTATGCGATTTACGTCCTGCCAGGCACATTTTTGTTCAGCGCCGTCATATTTGCTGTAGTGACCTTCAGTCGCAATATTGTTGCAGGGTTTGTGGTGATGATTGCCTTCTATATATTACAGGGAATCATCGAGAGTGGATTATCAGACTTGGATAATCAGGTTTATGCGGCTATGGCAGATCCATTTGGTATGACCTCAAGTTTGTACTACACTAAGTATTGGACGATATCTGAAGAGAACACTTCTTTGGTTCCGTTTACGGGATATGTAATCTGGAACCGTATCCTATGGACAGCAATTGGAGCATTCATTTTGGCGATGAGCTATCGTGCCTTTGAGTTTCATACAGCGCCAAAATCATGGTCATGGAAGTTTTGGAAAAAACCAGAGCTTAAGAGTGCAGCTCATAAGAGCACTCAGGCTTTAGCTCTGAATTTGCCAGAGGTCAAACGCAGTTTTGGCATTGGTCAATTCTTCAGTAGCGTCATCAGCCTAACTAAGATAGATTTAAAGTATATCCTTAGAGGGGGACCGTTTTTGGTCATTAGCATCCTGGGGTTGATGATGTTGATTCTGATGCTTGCATTTGGTGCAGAGATATTGCAGACTACGACATGGCCATCAACTTCACGAGTTATCGGCGTACCTGCAGCTACCTTCAGACTCTTTGTTACCTTGCTGACGATGGTGTATACAGGTCTGATCATCAATCGTCGCACCACTGATAATATCTACCAACTCGAAGACACGACCAATACTAAGAGTCTCAGCTTCCTGACTTCTAAGTTTGTGAGTATCACGCTGATGCAAGGAGTCTTGTTAGCACTTCCAATAATCGCGGGCATCATCTATCAGATTTCACAGGGCTACTATAATTTTGAGATTGGTCTTTATGCCTATGATTCATGGGTGGTACGCTGGATACAGTTCATGCCCTGGACTCTATTTGCCTTATTTGCATTTAGCATAATCCCTAATTTTTATCTAGGGTTAGTGGCTGTCTTGATAGTCGGAATCGGTACGTCGTTCTTAGGATTTTTGGGCGTGGAGCAATCTATCTATCAATTTAATGATGGACCCAATATTCTGTACTCAGACATAGACGGTTATGGATATATGCAGACAAGATATTTTATCTATAGACTTTATTGGATATTGGGTGGTCTTGTCTTTGCTGGCTTAGCATGGGTATTCTGGAGGCGTGGAGTGTCGAGAGGTGCTCTAAGCGCCTTTAAAGGAGCGTCGTGGTCCATTCCCAAAGTATCGAGTCTCATTGCCTCAGTAGGCTTGTTTCTTGGCTTGGGATATTACATTTATTATCAAAATAATATCGCAGAGGATTACTACTCATCTAAGGAGCGCGAGTTACAAACAGTCGACTATGAGAAAGCTTATAAGCGCTATGCGACTTTGGCACAACCTCGCATCATAGATATCAATATTACTGCCGACCTCTACCCTGAAGACTACAATATTAAGGCCGAAGGGTACTATCTCTTAAAAAACAAAACGGAGGAGCTTATTGACACTTTATACCTCGATTTTGCACCATTTATTACAGAGCTGACTTTAGATCGTAAATCCTCTCTTGCTGTTCATGACTCCTTGAATAATATCAAGATATTTGAATTGAACGAGCCGCTGCAACCAGGGGGGACAATGAGGTTGAATTTTGCACTGAATAATGACGATGACGATGCGTTTAAGCGCACGATTGGAGTGCGTAAGAATGGTACATTTTTGAATAGTAGCATGTTTCCGACTATAGGATATCAGGATGGTTTTGAGCTGGTGACCAACAAGACTCGTACCAAGTACGATCTAGCTGAAAAAGAGCGTATGCCTGATATCAGTGACTCATCGGCTTATGCTAACACCTATATTTCTAATAGTGCTGATTGGGTGGACTTTGAGATTCAGATCGGGACGGCCGGTGATCAAACTGCCATAGCGCCTGGCGTGCTGCAAAAGGAATGGCAAGAAGACGGACGTAACTACTTCCATTATAAAATGGAACGACCAATGCTCAATTTCTTCAATATCTCTTCTGCGCGATATGAAGTCGCTCGAGACAAATGGAATGACATTGACCTGGCCATATATTATCATAAAGGCCACGACTATAACTTGGATCGGATGTTCCGAGGACTTAAAGATGGATTGGACTACTTCACTGAGCACTATAGCCCATATCAACACAGCTATGTGAGGATACTGGAGTTTCCTCGTGCTTCATTTGCACAGTCATTTGCAGGTACGATTCCATTCTCTGAGAATGTTGGGTTCATGGCTCAAGTCGATGATAGTGATGAGGGCGGGGTAGACTATTCCTATTCTATTACTGCTCATGAGTTAGCACATCAATGGTGGGCACATCAAGTCATTGGTGCGAATGTGAAAGGAGCTACCATGCTGTCTGAGAGCTTGTCAGAGTATTCATCTTTGAAGGTGCTCGAGCATCGATATGGTGTCGAGAAGAAGCGTATATTTCTTAAGGACGCCTTGGATACATATTTGCTAAACCGGAGTCTTGAGGCTTCTAAGGAGCTACCACTTGCTCTGAACGAAAATCAAGCCTACATACATTATTATAAAGGATCTGTAGTATTCTATGCGTTGTCTGACTTAATAGGTGAGCAAACTCTAAGCAATGTCCTCAGTGCATATATTGATAGTGTAGCATTTCAAGAGCCTCCATATACCAATGCGCTTGAGTTAGTTGGGATGCTTAAAGAAGCAACACCAGATTCTCTTGACTATTTCATAGATGATAATTTTATGGCGATTACGCTTTATGATAATAGGATAGAGGATACTCATTATACGGATAATGGTGATGGGACGTATACCGTAGACATCACTGCTCATGTCCGCAAGTATCGCACAGATGAACGTGGTCGACAGGTGTTTGAAGATGAGTCTGGACTAATAGATAGTCTGGCTATAGAAGGTAAGAAGAAACCACTCAAGTCCTATCCGCTATCTGACTATGTAGATGTAGGGATATTTGGAACGGAGGAGATCGATGGCGCCGAGAAAGAAAAAGTGCTCTACATAAACAAGCATAGAATTACTGAGATAAAAAATAGGTGGACTATTACTGTAGATGCCGAACCCAAGGAAGTCGGGATAGACCCTTATAATATTCTCATCGATCGGAATAGTGATGATAATAGACGTAAGACCGAGTCCGAATAATATGACTATAATATGATTATCCTGTGATAGACATGGTGCTATGGCATCTTGATGACAGTACCTTACTTACTCGAGCATAGCCTGTTACTGTACATAATGGATCTCCTGATAGGATGAATATTGCTATCTTAATGCATAATTAGCTCAACTTAATGATATGGCATATTTAGAACCTTTAATTGCGGCCGTAGCGGCATTCCTTCTTGGATTTTTATGGTATACGGCCTTATTTGGTAAGGCTTGGCAAAAAGAAACTGGCGTCACCGACGAGCAAGCTCAATCAGGAATGGGCATTACTCACGGCGGGGCTTTCTTGATGATGATTGTCATCGCATTCGGCATTAATATCATTGTCAATCTCCATGCTCCAGAAGATCAAACATTCGTCCATGGAGGCTTTCATGGGCTGTTAACTGCGGTATTTTATGCGATTCCCGCAATGGTTATCCATTACCTCTATCAGAAGAAATCATTTAAGCTGATATTAATCGATGGCGGTTATCTGATTTTGTTTTTTGCATTGATGGGCGGGGTGCTCGGCGCCTTATCCTTGTAAAGGAATCTATTATTGTGTGGATGCCTTTAATCTCGTCATCCATGATAGATTGACCACTGATGCCGTAGATCAGTAGCTATATCCAAGTGTTC
>CAZAXY010000140.1:0-2062 GCA_964489125.1 uncultured Saprospiraceae bacterium | reverse complement strand
TTTGGAGGTAGGACATCTTCTAAGTATCTGAGTCTATCCAAGTTGATATCGAGGATCACCACATCGGCTCCTAGTCCCGCTGCCATCTTAGCTGCTTGAGTTCCTACGATACCGCCCCCGATCACCATGACATTACTAGGAGGCACACCTGGCACACCACCTAATAATACACCCTTGCCGCCCATAGGTTTCTCAAGATACTTTGCGCCTTCTTGAATAGACATTCTGCCTGCCACTTCGGACATCGGAATCAATAACGGTAGACTGCCGTCTGGGTCCTCCACCGTCTCATAGGCGATGCAGATTGCCTTGCTCTTAATCATTGCATCCAGTAAAGGACGATGTGAGGCAAAATGAAAATAGGTGTAAAGTATCTGCCCTTCACGGATCAGATCGTATTCTGATTTAATAGGCTCCTTAACCTTAATGATCATTTCTGCTTCAGCATAGACCTCTTCGATGGTTTCTCTAAGTTCTGCGCCAGCAATGACATAATCTTGATCACTAAATCCGCTGCCTACACCAGCGCTTTTCTGCACAATCACATCATGCCCATATCGTTTCATAGCCTGTACACCAGCAGGTGTCATAGCTACTCTGTTTTCGTTATTTTTAATTTCCTTTGGTACGCCAACTATCATATGCTTTCTCGAAATTCAGGTTTTAATTAATGGTTTGATATCATCTCGATTGAGTTATAATAACTTAAAAATAACTCATAATGAGTTAAATGTGTTCAATTCAATCCTGCAAATATTGGAGCATCGCTACTTTGTAATATAAGCTTAATTCAGTTTAAGTTGTCTGTTCATCAATAAAAGAGACCTTTGTGATTCTACCAGAAATGTTCCATGAGCAGCCTGACCGAAAAGCTATATACCAAACAGTTCATACTGCTCTGTACCAGCTTTGCCTTGTTTGGTGGAAGCTTCAATATGATTATACCTGAGCTACCTGCTTTCCTGTCGGCAATGGGGGGCGAGGACTATAAGGGGTTCATTATTTCGCTGTTCACGTTAACAGCGGGATTATCGAGGCCGATTAGCGGTAAGTTGGCAGATCACATTGGCAGAATGCCAGTAATTGCAGTAGGTGCTGTAGTGTGTATCATCTGTAGCTGTCTATATCCACTGATATCCACTGTATCGATGTTCTTGTTGCTGAGATTAATGCATGGTTTCTCGACAGGATTTACACCTACGGCGATCTCTGCATATGTGGCAGATATAGCACCAGTGGCTCGGCGCGGAGAGGCGATGGGTATCATTGGAGTGAGCATTAATATAGGATCATCTATGACGCCACCAATTGGGAGTTGGATAGCTAATGAGTTTTCTTTAACGACGATGTTTCATGCTAGTTCATTCACAGCCTTAATATCTGTGATGTTGGTGATGCGTATGCGTGAGACGCTGCCAAATCCACAGCGAGTGCAATGGAGTCATTTCAGGCTGAAGCGTAGCGAGATCATCGACCCTGTTTCTTTAGTTCCAGCCATTATTGCTGGACTGACATATTTTGGCCTGGGAGCCTTATTGACCATAGTAGCTGATCAATCAGATTACCTTGGCATGAATAATAAAGGCCTATTCTTTACGAGCTTTACTTTGTGCTCGGTATTATCGCGGTTAGTCGCTGGTCAGGTATCGGATCGCTATGGGCGCAGGTTAGTCATAAGTATTGCTACAGTATTGATTGCGGTATCCTATGTGATACTAGGCACTGCCGACTCTGCTGGTGACATACTGATCGCTACAGGAGCAACGGGATTTTCTATTGGAGTAGCGGCACCCTCCATATTCGCCTGGGTGATAGATCGCTCGGACGATACACGCCGAGGTACGGCGATGGCTACAGTATATTTACTCTTAGAGTTCTTTATTGGAGGAGGAGCGCTATTTTCTGCATTCGTCTATGATAACGATCCTTCCAATTTTGATACAGTGTTTTATATGATTGCCATGATCACATTGTTTTCACTGGTGTTTTTACAATTGGCGGATAAGGAGGCAGACCAGACTTAAAACATGATGATGATTCCTACTCCATGTTGCTGAGAACC
>CAZAXY010000139.1:0-8067 GCA_964489125.1 uncultured Saprospiraceae bacterium | reverse complement strand
GAGATCAGATGAAGTGGTGTGTCAATGTAGGGCTTACTCATTGGGATAAGGCGTCTCCACAAGCTAAAGAGGGGATTATTACAGAGCGCAGCGGGTTTTTCTTCGCTCCAGGACATATCGAACGCCGAACTAAAGAGTGGGGACCTGTGGGTTTCGCTGAGAAGACGGCCAGCTTCATGAAGGAGACGGCCGCGAAGACTAATTCTTGGATGAGTTATCGTAACATTAATGGTCTTACTGAACTATCTAAAATTCATCAGACGGTATGTCAAGGAAAGATTCCTGCCAATGAAGGCTTGATAGTAGAGTTATAATATTGATATCGAGGTAAAAAAGACAATAGACTATCTTTCAAGAATCGAAGTACAGCTAGATAAAGGAAAGTAGCAGCTTATCGATAACTGATCCGTCTTGTACCTTTTTTATCGAAGGAAGCCTGCCTGCCGGCGAGGCAAGGAACGAAAAACTCGTCGCCCAAAGGCGCTACACGAAGCTGCTCCCACAACCCACTTGATTGCGCCAGGCTATACACAATTTAATCAACAATTTTAGTAGTAGCTGACTTTGGAGATATCCTCCAAAATCGATTATTCCAAATATCTTTCTTGTGTCATTTCGACCTCAGGAGAAATATTCAAACATAGCAATGTGATAGACTCAATAAAGTCTATCTTCAAAGCGTACCGAGCAACATTAAATATGTTAGAACGAGAAAGAGGTTAACATTCTTAAAACATAGGATGCCGGTCAGCACCACAATTACAATCAAAAATCGAATCAACAGTCGAGCGCACTTTTCACAGCTCCAATATGTCTCCACTATCGTTGAGATGTGCGGTCATATTGTTAAAGCAAATCTGAGTTATCAGATAGAAGAATTGCAGACTATTGTACCTAGTACATTATGTCAACGTAATCATCTAGCAACAGCACTATCCTCCGTGTCGTAGTACCTGACCAGATTAGGGCAAGACCTAAAGTCGTCGATAATAGTGATCAGTGTATTATCAATTTTCTCCTCAACCCATTCATTGAAGTATACATTTTTCTTACTCTCCTTGGCAAAGTTCTGAATCTTAGAGTAATCTGTTTTTAGGCTTGCCTTATGTGGTTTAGTCTTTGATTGTAGCTGGATGATCTTATAGATTTTCTCATCACGTTGTTCAAACTCCAACACTTCTGATACATCACCAGGTTCTAGATTTTCTATAGCAAAATAGATCTGATAGGGCAGATCTGCTGTTTCCCAAAAGGTATCACCTGTCTTATCATTGTTGAGCCTGCCAGCGTTGTTATAACTCTGTGACTCATCGTCCGAATGGAGTCTCACAGCAAACTCAAACGCTAGGGAATCTGCCCTCACGAGCTGTGCAATCGAGTCGAGATGATTTTTAGTCCGATCGATATCCTCTTGTGTCACTTCTGGCTTGACGAGGATGTGTCTGATATTAATAGCATTACCTCTGCGTCCTAATAATTGAAGTAGGTGATAGCCAAAGGGCGTCTCGATGACATCTGAGATCTCTTGTTCTTCGAGATTATATGCCGCAGCCTCAAACTCTGGTACAAATGTCCCCCTCTTTTGCCATCCCAAGTCGCCTCCAGCCTGAGCTGATCCCGGATCATCTGAAAAGATCGAGGCCAATTCAGCGAAATCTTCGCCGTCATTGACAATGCGATCTTTAATTTTTGTCAACTTGGTCTTCGCAGCTTCCTTATGTTCATCCGAAATCATGGTCTTAACGACAATCTCACCTAGCTCTACTTCTGCGTTGAGATAGGGTAGACTATCACTAGGAATGGATTCAAAATATGCAACAACCTCCTTTGGTGTGATAGTCACATCCTGTATCAATTGTCCTTGTATGCGTTGTTGAATCAAGTCCTCTCGGAGCGGATCTCTCATCACTTCTTTTTGCTCGAGTGGAGTCTTGCCATATGTACTGAAGAACAGCTCTTCATTACCTCGCATCTGCGTAAGAATAAAGTCTATTCTCCTCTGGAGCTCCACTTCTACCTCGATATCATTGATCACTATACTATCCAGTTTAGCTTGATCAAGAAGTAATGATTTACCGATCAGTTGATCCATGATCTGACATTGTATATCATCAGTATAATCTGTACTCTGCGCCTTAGCGTAGCTGAAGAGTTCCTGTACTTCAGAGTAGAGTATATTTTCACTTCCAACACGAGCAATGATTTTATCCAGTATCAGTGGCTGTTGTGCTGTAGCTGAAAATGTAGTTGCAAAGAATGCTATTATAAAAATGGCGTATTTCATTGTGTTATTATTTTGATCTCGTCAGCTTCAAGTGCTTCTATATATAATTCTTCTTTCTTCATTTTGAGCAACTCTAGCTTTCGCTTATGCAAGATCATTTGTTTTAGCTGAACGCGCACGAAAGGTAAGGGGGAATGATCCATTGGCGCTCTACTTTCACGTACTTTAAGAAATATTTCTGAGTTTTCTGTCGCGACCTGTTGATATGATACCGGTTTAGCCTTGTTCTGGCTGAACTTATCAGACCAATTGCTGATCTCTTGCCAGGTCATCCAGGAGGTGGTATCTGCAACCGCTCGAGAGGCAATAGCAAAAACTTCTTGAGGATTATCACTTTCCCAACCTTTGTAGAGTTCTTTGAGGTCAGATACTTCACTGCTTAACTCAGCGATCTGAACATTGTATACTGTTTCACTCAATAGAAACTGCTCCTTATTGTTGTCATAGAATTTCGAGATTTCTAACTGGTTAACTACAGTGTCAAATTGTTCGGATATGATCTTGTTTTCATATTCGAACTTGATGAGCTTTTTACGATAATCCGCTACGAGTCTATTTATATTGCTACGATCGATAGAGTATTTGGAAGCCTCCTCCATTAGGACTTGATCTTTGATCCATTGATCTATATATGCCTTTGCAAGAGCAACACTATCTGAAAAGTTTACCGATGGGTGGATGACCGCATTCATCTCGCTCTGATATAACGAAGTCTTATAGACACTAGCTACGATAGGGTCATGAGAGTTAGAAGTTTTGTCCTGTTGAGTGCAGGACCACAGGATGGAAGCAATGATTAATGCAGTACAGAGTCTTAAAGGCACCGAGGCTTAATTTTTTATGAGACTGCGTAGAACCCTCTTATTAATATTGACATTATAGCGTTGTCGGAGATCAGCTATCCATTCACGCTCTAGTTGATCTTGATAGTCAGAGATGACATATCCACGAGATTCTTTAAGAGTCTTTTTACTGGCAGGGTATACTCCCTCTACCTTTCTAAACCTCGTGATTCTTAGTCCCTGATTAATGTCTGGTTTAGTAATAGTGCCTTCCTTGAATATAACTCCTTTGGCAAGGTCAGAGCTGCGTTCAACAGTGGACGCTTGGTGCATCACTAATTCTGTCTCGCCTGTGTTAAAATGTTCTTTGGTTTCTCCAGGACTATTAACCTTGGCATAAGCCATGATCTGATTAAGAAGGTCAATATCGACAGTGCGCACAGAGTATGATGAGATGTCTGCCCGGGGCTCCCAGATATATTTATTCTGATTGAGCGAGTAGTATCTTTTAAGACCCACAGTATCTGCCGCAGCTTTATCCCAAACCGCATTCTTCGTGATTTCAAAGAGTAGAATACCTTCTTCATACTCACGCAGAAGATTCTTAAACTCCACATATCTATCTTCGAGTTGACCTTCGATGTAGGCAATCGCTTCATCGCTCACATAATTTTGGAATAGCTCGCCCACGGTCTCGTCGATACCATTATTTTTCCCTCGGATTCGGATTTTGTTATTTTTCTTGACGTACTCCCCAAAGGTTTTAATGGTTGAGATGCGATCTCCATAGTTGAATAACGGTGTGTCCGCATACTTTGGAGTATTCCAATTAAAATCAAAAAATTGATTGTCAAGTGATTCTTTAAACTCCTTGAGCGCCTCTGCATTCAGCTGGTACCCTGCCTCTTTCTGGATTTGCTCTACTACCTTTACTTTCTGAATATTAAACCGCTCACCAGTATTTCGGCGATCTTTTATTTTGGCGGCTATTTGTTCCCTTGAATCTGGTGATTTTTTGGAGATTCTCTTGATGATGTGATAGCCTGCAGATGTTTCGATAGGCATTGATATTTGCCCGTCCTCAGTCAGATTAAAAGCGGCATCCTCAAATATTTTTGCATATTGACCGATTCCGATATATCCTAGATATCCTTTAGCATTTTTGGTCTTCTCATCTTGTGACGATGTTTTTACCACATCTTCAAATAAGCCTGGATTCTCGATAAGGGTTTTGTGAATTGTGTTAATCAAGCCTTCTGGATCTTTAGTAGCTTTTCCTTTGTTCAGCTTGCGGACAAGGATATGTGACAGCTCCATACGACCTCGTGCTGGTCTTGTCTCTTCCACCTTAACCCAGTGATATCCGAAGTCTGTCCGAATTGGGCCGACGTGACTACCGACTGGCGTATTATACATAGCCTCTTCTAATTCCACATAACCATCTGGTAATCCTGCAGTCATATATCCTATATCGCCTCCACTGGATGAAGAGCCTTTATCTCCTGACATTAACATGGCCACTTCTTCAAATTTGGTGCCAGCGTCCAAGGCTTTGTTTACCTGAGCAAGTTTATCAAGAGCAGCTTTTTGTTCGGCAGTTGAGGGTCTTCTCTTTAAGGGTATCAGTATGTGCTTGAGGTGTACGTCAAGCTTGTTGCGCTCATAGATTTGCTCGACCATTTGGTCGTTCACCTCCCTATCTATCACATATGAATCTGCTAATTGACGCCTATAACCTGCGAGTTCAGCTTTGTAGGACTCGGCTTGGTTCATGCCAAGCTCCTTGGCTTGATGAACTTTGAGCTTAAAATTAGAGTACAACTCCAGATACTCCTCTAAGCTTTCTTTGTCATAGAGCGCACGATCACGATTGTTTTTCTCATAGATATAGGTGAATTCCGATACTGTGACTTTATCGTCGCCTACAGTAAATAATACCTTATCATTCTGAGCAAGGCCTGATGCACAAAAGAATAATACCAATAGCAATCCTAAAAAGCTATTTGACCTGTTCTTCATTTTTAATATTTCGCTTTCAAAGTAATAGTCTGATACATAAAACGCCGTTTTGAGGATTAATCATACATCAAGCAGGCTACAAATCAAATCCTATGTCTTTGCGGTAATTTTTTTTCTCAAAATTGATTCTATCAATTGATCTTAGGCTCTTATCTACTGCCTCCTTAACACTTGTACCTGTTGAGGTGATTGCAAGTACTCTTCCACCATTCGTAATGACATCAACAACAGGCTCTTCTTGTTTAGTTCCTGAGTGATATACGATCGAGTCCGTTACCTCTCCTAAGCCTGAGATGGGATATCCTTTCTGATATTGAGCAGGATATCCTCCTGATACCATAACTACAGTAGTGGTGTATCCATCCGTCTTATCAATACTTATCTCATGGAGATTTTGGGTTCGTAGAGATTCGAATAATTCCAATAAATCATTGTTCAATCGAGGCAGGACAACCTCCGTCTCGGGATCACCCATGCGGCAGTTATACTCTATGACATATGGCTCATTGTCCACCTTGATAATCCCAAAAAATAGAAAGCCATTATAGTTGATATTTCTTTTTTGAAGACCTGTTAAGGTGGGAATAATGATCTTGTTCTTAACCTTAGACATCAATTCAAGATCGACAAATGGTACTGGGCTGACAGCCCCCATACCACCGGTATTTAAGCCAGTATCTCCTTCACCGATGCGTTTATAATCTTTAGCTATCGGTAGGAGGGCATAATATTTCCCATCTGTCAATACGAATACTGAAAATTCAATGCCATCTAAGAATTCCTCAATAACCACCTTTTTACTAGCTGTGCCAAACTGTCCGTTGAGCATTTCTTCTAAGCTACTTTTGGCTGTTGCTCTATCATCAATGATGAGTACTCCTTTTCCTGCTGCGAGTCCATCTGCCTTGAGCACATATGGTCCAGTTGTATTGTCGATATGCTTGAATCCCTCGCTGATATTGCTGATGCTCACCTCTAAGTATGCCGCTGTTGGAATGTCATTTTCTGCCATGAATTCCTTAGCAAATGCCTTGCTACCTTCGAGTTGCGCACCTTCACGTTCTGGTCCAATTACTTGTAGTTCGGGCAAGACTTCAGCGAAGTAATCTGTTATTCCCGCAACGAGAGGTGCCTCTGGACCTACCAATAATAGATCGATACTTTCAGTTTCTACGATATTTCTGACCGCAGCGAAGTTCATTATATCTATGTCATGGTTATGTGCAATCTGCGCAGTTCCTGCATTGCCCGGGGCTACATGCAAGGAGTCACATAAGGGGCTTTCTTGGATTTTTAAGGCGAAAGCATGTTCTCGACCGCCGCCACCAAGGATGAGTACATTCATCTAAGTTATAGAGATGGTTATCAGGCAAATTTAACTGAATAAATGCAATCCATTACCTATTGTTACTTTTGCCATAGATCCTAAAGAAGGAACTTATGTATGCGTATATAAAAGGACAGTATGTTCATAAAAGCCCGACGGAGGTTTATATAGAAGATAAAGCCGAAGTAGCCTATCATATCTACATAAGCCTAAACACTTACAGTAAAATAGAGCATCTTGAATCGGGTTTGTTATATACTCACCTCAATGTGAAGGAAGATGACTTGAGCCTATATGGATTTGCAGACCTCGAAGAGAAGCGCCTTTTTAAACATCTTATTTCCGTATCGGGCATCGGACCCAACACCGCTCGCATCATATTATCCTCAATGCCACCTCTGGAGATCAGAACAGCAATTGTTACCGAAAACGATGTAGCCTTCAAAAAAGTAAAAGGTGTCGGACCTAAAACGGCAAAACGACTCATCCTTGATCTAAAAGATAAACTCAAGAAAGACGGTGGACCAATAGACCTCAATATCGTTTCCACAAGTAGCGTGAGTGAAGAAGCATATGATGCGCTGGTAGCTTTAGGATTTCAGAAACAGACGGTTAGGAAAACTCTGGATCAACTCTCTGTGGCAGATCATCCAACAGTCGAAGGACTTATCAAGGCCGCACTCAATATGATGAGGTGATATCTGAAACCTCAGGTATTAGTGCAATAAGTCGTCTAAAACACCTAAGTACGGCTATTGGTTCTGACAAAATCACAAATAAGATACCTTCGGCAATATTTTTGCGTTAGTAAATCGTTCATAAACTCGGATTGCATCGGATAAAGAATTACTTGTCCTATGCAGCAGAAATCTTAACTGAATAAGAAAGTATCTGACTAGAAGGTCTTCCACGATGAAAATAAGTTTGAAGAGTTTAGTAGCGGTGTGGATAGTTATAATGTCATGGAACTATCAGGAGCTAATGGCATCTACTGTCATTGGGCCAGATGAAGGTATCACCATCGTCAAGACAGTAGTAGATACCATTCCTATCAGAGATCGCTATGGCGATTTCGTAACCGAAGAATATTACAACCCATTTGATATAACACCAAGCATAGTTGAGCAGTCTGTCGAGTACGATATAGAAACTGGGCAATATGTGGTTATGGAGAAGATAGGAGATCAATTCTATCGAACACCTACCTATTTGACTTTAGAAGAATACCTCGATTGGCAGCAGGAAAAACAGGAAAAAGAACACTTGCGGAAGCTGACGGGTACGAAGAGCTTAGATTTCAGTAGAAGTCTTAAGATTGATCCAATGTCAGAGATAGATATCTCTTCGCAGCTTGCAGATAGGCTCTTTGGAGGAACTGAAGTCTCTGTTAAGCCAGTGGGCAATGTAGATGTCAGCCTGGGTTACGACTTCCAAATATTAGAGGGCGGTGCCAATCTGACGGACGAAAATAGATTTACTGGTGGGGTCAACTTTGATCAGGACATCAATATTGGTGTTGATGGGAGCATCGGAGAGAAGCTTGACCTTGGATTTAGTTTTAATAATCAGGCTACATTCGATTTTGACAATCAACTCAACTTAGGCTACCTCGCTGATGCATTTGACGAGGATGGTATCATTAAAAATATTGAGGC
>CAZAXY010000138.1:0-8177 GCA_964489125.1 uncultured Saprospiraceae bacterium | reverse complement strand
ATTCTCACTATCTTATCTCTAAATATTACGGCGTTTATGCACGGACTGCCGTTATATAACACTAAAACTAATTTAGGCGGAAGACGCAAGATCAATTCACTCTGCAAATTATTGCCATAAATCACATGAGGTCGACGGACATTTGGTTTCCAGGCCTTTCAATTTCTCCGAGGAGCGTCCTGATGCGTGATATCGTAGCCGCTCTTGGTATCAGGCGACGAGATAGGTCACTGTAGTTCGAGCAGTTGGAATTTGTGATGGCAGCTTAACGCAGCGTAATCTTGTTCAGCGAGAAGACACCTCGATAAAACTACTTATGAAATTGAAAGCAGCGTGCCCCCTAAGTCGGGCTCGGAACTGTGCCATGAGATTTATAGCAACAGCTTGCTAAGGTCGAAACGCGCTATATAACACTGTAGATAATGATCATCACAATTATCATTGCGGAGCAACTTGGTCTACCCTGCTTAGCTTATTATTCACTAACTTTAGTTACGTATGGTGGTAGGTGACGACACATCTACACGATACGTTACTATCAATAAAAAAATAAAAATGAAATATATTATACTACTTACCGCTACACTCCTTTCCTTTCAAAGTTGTAAGAATAGTCAATTAGTCAAAAATGTTAGTTTAAGTGGCACTATACTAAATGCTTCAAAAAATGAAATTGTACTAAAGAATAATTTCTGGGAGGCCATTGACACAATACCAACAAAGAATGAGAATTTTAATGTTCTAATAGATATCCCAAGTGGTTATTATTTTGTTGTAATAGACGATTTAGAATTGCAACTATTTCTTCAAGAAGGTAACGACATTATGATTCAATTAGACTTGAAAGATATAACTAATTCAATTTCTTTTAGTGGCGACGGGAGGCATGAAAACAGATACCTTTGGCAAAAAACACGTCACAGAGTTTTCTTTGACTACATAAATCTTGACGAACCTTCATTTTTAAAACAAACCGACTCGCTTAATAGTATTCTTCTCGACAATTTAAAGCGAACAAAATATCTCTCAACAGAATTCAGGGCACTGGAGGAAAGCTCAATAAACATTGATAATGCCATAAGAATTTCTCAATTTCAAGGAAGAAAAAGAGGAGTTTTACAGGACCCTACTTATGAAGTTTCAGATTCTTACCCAAATCCATATAAAGATATAGATCTTAATGATGCACAATTGCTAAAAACCTATGATTACTCAAGATTATTAGGAAATTATGTCAATGAGAGTATTTTGAAAGATGAAAATTATTCAGATACTATAGATTTCTTCGTTTTCTACCAGCAGTATCTTACTAAAGCCGATTTACATTCAGATATTAAAGATCGACTTGGGTTAGAAAACTCTGAGTTCGGGTTTACCTATACAAAGAATATTAAGCAATATATTCAAGTATACTTAGCATTTGCTCAAAATGACAAGTATAGACAACAGTTTGAAAAGGCATATATGGAGTTAGTGTCAAAAGTAGGTATGGCTTCACCAATTTTTGAATATAAAGGCATAGACAACAAATTATATTCTTTAATTGAATTCAAAGAAAAGTATACGTACATAGACATATGGGCTTCATGGTGTGCGCCTTGCATAAGTCAAATACCACATCTCAAATTACTCGAAGAAGAATTTAAGGACAAAGTAAATTTTGTAAGTATTGCATGGAATGACGATGTGTCCAGTTGGAAGGAAATGATAAAATCAAAAAAACTTGATGGATATCAACTATTTGCTGAAAAAAAAGATGACGATTTTTTTAGTTTCTATGACGTCCAAAAATCAGGTATACCAAGATTTATACTTCTTGACAAAGAAGGCAAAATACTGAATGCAATCGCTCAGCAACCAGCATCGGAAGATCTTGCTAGGCAACTTAGAAATTTGAAATAATTACTGATGGTAACAACCGACTTTCACGATCATGCTTCCTACGTCAGCACGACGGATGTCGCTGATACGTTACCTGCAAGCAGACAATTCTCCCCACAAAAGCAAAGAGTGCTTCGCATACATTGCTTTTTAGCCATACTCAAAAATGAATAAAAACAAATTCCTAAATTGAATGTTTTTAAATCATGAAAATGAATAAACTACTTAAACATATATAAGCCAAAGTTTACCTAACAGAGGAAGAAGAATCTCACCTTATTTCTAATTTAAAGGAAAGAACATTTCTAAAAGGACAATATATAGTCCAACATGAAGAGATCTGTAAGTATCAAACATTTATAATCAATGGCAAAGTAAGAACATTCTATTTAGATGATAATGGTAATGAACATATAGTGGCCTTCGGTATAGAGAATTGGTGGGTTGGTGATATATGCAGTTTTGCAACACAGACCCCCGCAGAATTCAATACACAATGTTTAGAAAAAACTGATGTAGTTCAAATTTCGTACAATGACATGCAGAATTTGTACAAAGATATACCAAAATTGGAAAGATACTTTAGGCTGATTATTCAATCTGCCTATGGTAGTATGTCTAAACGGATAATTCGCAATCATGCTATGTCTGCACGAAGCAGATATGTATTATTTATCGAATCCTATCCAGAAATTGCACAAAGAGTTCCCCAATATATGATTGCATCTTATCTTGGAATCACGAAAGAGTTTCTAAGCACCATCAGAAAGCAAATCGCTAAAGAAGTAAAAAGTTAAACTACCTTAACTTCCTTTATTATACTACCTTATTTTTTCCCTCCCTTTTAGAGTCCATCTTTGCATTAAAATATTGCTCACCGAAATAAAAGCAAATCATGGACAGAAAATCGTTTATAAAAAAATCATTATTAGCTGGTGTAGCTGGATCCACCTTGCCATCCATAGCCACGGCAAATTCCTCAACAAGAAAATCAACGTATGACAAGTTGATGAATCAAGTAGGCTTTAATCATTTACCTAACAAAAAAGGAGTATCCTCAAATTCAGCTAAAACATTAGTGCTTGCAATGTTATTTGCCACGCCTTCTTTAGCTCAATTTACAAACTATGAGGTTGGCGAGAAATTTACTTTGAGTGAATTAGAAACTATGGAAAGTGACGAAACTTACTCCATAGATGAAATAAAAACAGATCTACTAGTGATGAACTTCTGGAACATAGGCTGTAAAGGCTGTATTCAAGAGCAGCCTTTTCTAAATAAACTTTATGATCTCTTCAAATCTGAAAGCATAACCTTTTGGTCAGTGACCTCAAGTAAGAAAGAGAATATTCTGAGTCATTTAGAAAAACATCCAATTAAATGGGAAATTAAAGGTGATGTTGATTTTATGGGACTTTTTGGAAATGATAAAATGAATATAAGATGCATGCCAACTACAATCGTTATAAACAGTGAAAAAGAAATATTATATGCTCAATGCGGACCGATACTAGACGATGTAAGGGGCAGTGAATTCATGAAATTATTAAGATCAGGAGAGCCATGGAGGTAACCTGCCTGTAACATAAAGCGAACAATACGGCATGAGTAGCATGCCGATATTGGACGTTGTTGTACAATTCCGTTGCCGAGCGTTTACCCCTTATAGAGATACAAAATATAATTTGGATATTGGGAAAGAAAACGTTTAATTAATACCCTAATATCTTATAGGGTTTCAATAATTAATTTTGCGCATGTCAGAAATGATGGACGCATTATATATGATAAGCTTTAAATTTATCATTCTATTAATAACTTGCAAAACCTATCTAAGGTTACCGAAGGTTTTGTTCAACATCGTGTGATCACAGCATACCCTTCGGAATACGCTGGATACACGGAATCCGTTGCAAGAATCTGAACAGATAGTGAATTAGAAACCACAGTTTTATGATCTGAAACAAAGTTATAATGAAAAGCCATGTTTAAGAAAATGAAAATCTCAATCTTAGTTGCTTCTTTTATAATTGTATTATTTAATATTACCTCAATTCCTGTATTAATTGGAATAGAACCTCTCATTCATGTATACCACTATGAAAATGGAAGTGGTAAAGAATTAATGGAAGTGCCGGAAAAAGGAACCTTTGTGAATTTTAAAGAACCAGGACTTAAAAGGAAATTTATAAAGAATTATCTGAAGTTTTGGAATTGGTACAAGTACATTTCACATCCGAGATGGAAAGTTGAATATTATGAATGATCAAACTTCAAAATAATCTGAACGATTGAAGTGCTTAGTATTCGAATAAACCCCAAAAAGTCATCAACTTTAGAAACGAACAAATTTCAACAATTCGACTCAACTCGAGAATTATCAACTATAGAAATCAATTCGAACGCTGTATAATAACTCGTTAGACGTCGAACAAAAATTACAACAACAACTTACTCGGAGAAATCTATTGGTTGAGGCTGAAAATCAGTTTCAGACAATAAGTGAAACGACCTATTAATCATGTAGCGTAGAATACATTCAGCTGGGAAAATAGGAAACGTACTTTAAATCCATGACATTAAGTTAATAGATTCTGGAAATTCAATAAGCAACCAAAATGAGCTTTGAGAACTCGACCAACGGCCTAATATGCCAAAGGTAGTCGATTGAGGATAAATTCAACTCGTACAATTAGCAATGGCTAATAGAGCGATTACTCAAAAGAGTAGTGGGAAGCATGGCCAAATTGTAGCCTTATGAAAAATTAAGACAGTTTAAAAATGCATTAAATGTGAACTGTTATGAAGAGAAGTAAGTTCAATGAGAGTCAGATTATTAAGGCCTTAAAGGAGAACGAGTCTGGTCGTTCTGTTGATGATATTAGCCGGGAATTAGGTATTAGTGTTGGGACTTTTTATAGTTGGCGGAAGAAGTACGGAGGTATGGAAGTAAATCATCTAAAGCGGCTAAAGGAATTAGAGGCTGAGAATCATAAGCTAAAACGGATGTATGCGGATGTATCCTTAGATCTACAAATGGCAAAAGACGTGTTATCAAAAAAGTGGTAAAGCCTTCTGCCAAGCGTACTGCGATAGAGTATCTTAAGGAGCACTATAAAGCAGGTATGAAGCGAATAGCTGGCGTATTAGGGCTAAGCCGTTCAGCATACTATTATCAGAGCAAACTGGATGATACTGAAGTGATCAAGAAGATCTATGAACTCATAAGAATTAAGCCCAATAGAGGCATTGATTACTATTATCGCAGGAGTAGACGAGAAGGCTGTAGATGGTCACGAGACAGAATGTTACGAGTATATCGAGAGGCAGGGTTTAGTACGTAGACCCAAACGACGCAGAAAGCTCGCTAAAGAGCTTCGCAAGCCTTTATATCAGCCTCCAGCAGTGAATGAAGTGTGGAGTATAGACTTTGTGAGTGACAGTCTAACAGATGGTAGAGCCTTCAGAGTACTGAATGTGATAGATGATTACAATAGAGAATGTTTGCTGAGTGAAGGAAGTCTAAGCTTTCCCTCAGAACAAGTGATGAGGCAATTGGAGGAGTTGTTAGAGTACTATGGAAAGCCGAAGTACATACGCACAGATAATGGCCCTGAGTTTACCTCTAAGGCCTATAAGGAATGGTGTGAGAACAAGGGAATTATTCGAGTATACTCTGAACCAGGGAAGCCTATGGAGAATGGATACATCGAAAGATTTAATAGAACATTTAGAGAAGACGTGTTAGACGCATATTTACTAAGCAGTCTAAAGCAATTTCAGATCATTAGCGATATATGGCGCACTGATTATAATGATAATCATCCTCATACAGCATTAGGATGAAAGAGCCCAAAAGAGTTTGGAAATCGTACCCAGCAAACTTTGGGCTTAAGCCCAAAGTTTGCTGGGTAAATCTATATTTTTAAATTATGAACTGTCTTAAATACTATAAGGCTACAATTTCGATATATTTCGATTAGATCGATGGCGTCAGAAGATACTTCTACTTCCGGTTAAATGGTCTCAACAGTTGATTTTTGGATTGAGTTTTTATCCTTCACATAAACCCATATTATAGCATCCAAGGTCAGTGAAACTGGTTTAACATGCGATAATTTTGGATAATTGCTAAGAACTATGGATGAGTACTTTTAATACTCCTTAATGACAAAACTCTCCTTTGTCTTAGAGCAGTAGAAACCACTATGAGTAGAATTAAGCATAAAATTAGAACTGACCACTGGCTCAATGTAGGAATAGCAACCAGATCAGCTTGCGAATAGATAATGATGCTATCTATAGCGATATCTCCTTCATCAAGGATTCTCTTTTGAGCATCAAATGAAATTTGAATGGACTGTCCATTATATGCGCTTAAATCCAATGTCTGTATACTCCAAGGATCTGACTTGGATGATTGCAACTGTGTATCGTAGCGATTTAATAAGGTCGTAGTCCCTCCACTTACAACGGATACATCTAATCTCTCTATATCTACCCCAAACATATAGAGCGCAAAGCTCAATACTATATTATCTCCACTTACAGCGACTATGGGGCTTAAGAGCTCTGCCGTTGCACCGGGCCCAGCAGGGGCTGATGATTCGAAGTATAAGTACTGCGAACCTGTATTAGCGGCACTGGGGCCTGTATTGTCAGGGGAAGATGGACCCATACCAACAACCCAAGCTGTATCAAGAATCATAGCCTCATCAATATCGCCCGACCAACCTGATGGAATAGTATTTGGCATCACTTCTTCCCAATCTTCCTCAAATAAAATTGTTGCATCAGGATTAATCTGAGCATCACTAACATAGTGAGTGATCATCACTATTCCTAAGCTAAATAGAATTTTGAAAAATGAAATTTTCATATGTAATATGATCTTTTGTTGATATATGCTATAGCAAAGGAGTCTTCGTCCAATAGGCCAAGGTCATAATATTGTTAAAATTATAATTTAAAACTAATTAGAGAACTGTTTCATTCTATCTTATTAGTTCGCACTACGATAGAAATTTACTCCTGATACGTCAAATCACCTCAGCTATCAGTCCAATTTGGGCTACCTCACATTCCTATATTTTAATAATTGAAGTATCATAATAAACCTGCCTCGAAGCCTCTCCTCACTAATCCAGCAGCATTCTTAGCGTCCAGCTTAGCCATTAAGTTATTCCGATGTGTTATAACTGTATGAGGGCTTATGAATAGTCTTAGTGCGATCATTTTAGTTGTATACTCTAGAGAGATAAGCTCCAAAATTTGATACTCTCTTTGAGAAATTATTGACCGCGCAATAACACCCTTGTTCAACTTTGCTTTTATCATCACAGATATTTAATCGTTATCACAAGAGCTAATCTCGGCTTCTAATTCTGTTCCGAGTACTACCTCAAAGTCAGCAAGCAATGTAATTTCTTCACCAGCGCTTAAATGATAAAAATTGCTTTGCTCAAACTTGGCGTTTGAAACTATAGTTGATTTGGCACGATAAATTTGAGCATTTGTAATAGAATTCAACTCGTTGCTAACAAAAGTTGAAACCCGTGAACAATCGGCCAATGAACAAACTTCTGGATCTCCAATTGCTATATCCAAAGTTACTGGAGCACTTACTTCACAATTATTGGAAACTAATATGGTCAGCGTGCCTGAAGTGCTGATATCTATAGATATCTCAGCAGTACCTTGTCCCTCAATACTGGTATAGTCTCCGCTAAATGACCATTCATAATATATTGCATTTTGTACAGGTCTTATTCTATAGACCGAACCTCCATTAAGGGGGCATGATATGGATGAACCTAATATATTGCCAATTGTACCGATCTCACCTAAAAATCCTTCATCGATAACCCCATCACAGTTATCATCAACTCCATTACAAACTTCTATAGCTATTGGGTTAATAAGATCATCATTGTCATCACAGTCATTGGTTGTGCCGCTCAACTCAGTGGATAGGAATCCATTCGTGGGTCTTTCACAAGCGGTTGTTGAGTTGGCGCCATAGCCATCGCCATCGGCATCAATGAACCAGGTTTGACCTGGGAACTCATCAGCATCAGTATCATCACAGTCATTAGTTGTGCCACTCAACTCAGTGGATAGGAATCCATTCGTGGGTCTTTCACAAGCGATTGTCGAGCTGGCGCCATAGCCATCGGCATCGGCATCAATGAACCAGGTTTGCCCTGGGAACTCATCAGCATCAGTATCATCACAGTCATTGGTTGTGCCGCTCAACTCAGTGGATAGGAATCCATTCGTGGGTCTTTCGCAAGATG
>CAZAXY010000137.1:0-8259 GCA_964489125.1 uncultured Saprospiraceae bacterium | reverse complement strand
TTGTTGTCTTTAATAAAAACGGAAAGTCCTTTGAAGTTTGAGATGGTCTGAGATCCATCTCTGACGACATTGGACAGAGCGGTCAAATAAGATTTAAGGATTGATCCAATATATTACTCAACCGTTGCATATAGAAATCATAGTCGACAACCTAACCGACACATATGAAACCCATTGAAGTATTAGACGGAGCATACCACACACTCGATCAACCAATTGGCCTAAGTTCCTTCCCTGCAATCCATTTATACAGCACAGGTACAACTACGAGCGTTAAAACAGTACTCGATACCATCCCTCCGATGATCGTCCAACATAAGGGCGACCATAGACCAGAACCTGATAAAGTCAAAGGGATCAATCCCAGTATCGTAGTGAGTGTAGTCAGTATAATCGGTTTCAACCTAAGCATACTGCCAGCTATGATGGCATCAACCTTGGCGGTTCCTTCTCGACGCATCTGATTGATATAATCCACGAGTATGATGGAGTTGTTGACGACGATTCCGATAAGGCTGATAATCCCAACAAAAGCAAAAAATGAAAAAGACCAGCCCGTGATATAAAGGGCTATAAATGATCCGCTTATCGCCAAAGGAATTGCCGCAAATACGACCAATGGCTGTAAGATAGACCTAAACTGTAATACCAATACTGCGAATATTCCTATCTGAGCCAATAGTAGGATTACCCCCAAGCTACCAAAGGTACTTTGTTGCTCTTCATACTCTCCACCGACTACGACTCTATATCCATCAGGAAGCTCCATGTTATCCAGCTCCTCTATGATGGATATCGTAGTAGGTATGGTCAAATCGAGATTGATTAAGCTACCTGTGACAGAGACATAGCGCTCCAGGTCAAAATGTGCGAACTCAGCTGGGCCTCCTTCAAACTCTAGTGATGCGATATGTGATAAAGGCACCTGACCACCAAATTGATTAGCGATGTATATCTTATTGAAATCTGACAGTGAGGGCTGATCTTCATAGGGCATACGTACGACGAGTGGATAGTTCTCCTTGTCTTTTTCCAATATGATATTATCAATCTGAAGTCCATTGAGTGTGGCTCTGATGGTCTGATCGAAGCTGAGTTCGTCTATGCCGAGTATACCTGCCTTCTCTTTGTCCAGTTTAATGTTGATTTGAGTCTGGTTGCGGCGTAGCGGATTCTCTATATTGATGACACCCTCTGTTCGTTCGAGCATTTGCTCTAGTTGAAGAGAGATGTCCTTAAGCACATCGATATTTTCACCGATTACTCTTAATTCTATAGGTGCCTTAATGGGAGCGGCATTTTTGAGTTCTTCGACAGTGATTTTAGCACCTGGATAATCTTTAAAATCCTTACGGAGCTGACTGATGGTTTCATAAAATGATCGGTAGGACCATTCGTGGAGATTGATCATTACCTGTCCATGATTCTTGACAAACCGTTTTGGGATACGATTATAGTATATCTGAGGATTACTGTTGCCGACGTTAGAAGAATAGTTAGTAACGATATCCATGGTGTCGACTATGGACTCTACGAAGTCCACCGCTTGATTAGTGTACGCTATATTTGATCCTCGGGGAGCTTCGATATCGATCAATAAGATCGGTTTGTCGGCAGTAGGGAAAAAGCTGACCCCTATCTTTGGAAATAGGCTAACACTAAATACTGTAAGGACAACTGCAATGAGCATGATCAACCATCCAAACTTTAAGCTGAACTTGAGGATAGGCTGGTAAATACGATTAGAAAACCAGTCAAATGACTTATCGGCTATAGAACGTTTAGCAGGCTTACTGGAGAATACCCAACTGGACAGGATCGGGGAAAATGTCAATGCCAAAATCAATGAAATCAATAAGGTGAATATCACGGTGAGCGGCATAGAGATGATGAACAAACCCGCACCTTCTCCTAACTGTGTTAATGGGAAGAATGAGAGTAGCGTAGTCACGGTAGAAGATGTAATCGCCATGCCTACTTCACTCGCTCCTTTGAGTGAGGCTTCTTTTTTATTATGTCCTTCTTTTATAAATCGAGTGATGTTTTCAGTAACTACGATGCCATTATCAACTAGTAGGCCTAATGCGATGACCAAAGAAGCTATAGAGATCTGCTGGAGACCATAACCTGCATTGTTGAGAATTGCCAAGGATAGGATCACACAGATAGGAATAACCGTGATAATTACTATTGACGCTCGCCAACCTAAGAATAAGAGTATGACCAATCCGACTAAGCCTATCCCCTGAAGAAGGCTGGTAAAAAATTCATTGATTCTGCCATTCACTCCAGAAGCTTGCTCATAGGCTATATTAAGATCAACATTAGCGGGTAATGTAGCTTGATGGCCCTTGATCATATCCATGACTACCTTGTTGACAGCCAATATGTTATAGCCTCGCTTTAGTTTGGCGGTCAGGTATATGGATTTTTGTTGGTTAAATTCTGCCTTCCAGAGCACGTCACCATCTTTGAGCGATACTTGAGCTATATCCGATAGACGGATGACTTTATTATCGCCACCTCCGATGATGGTTTTCTTAATCTCGCTGATGTTCTTGTATCCTCCAGTTCCGATTAGGGAGAAGTTCTTTTGTCCTGCCGTTACATCACCTCCGGGTATATTGACATTGTTAGATCGCAGGGTATTAACTACTTGGCCGAGATTAACATTGAGTGCTGCCATGCGCTCGTAGTCGAGCTCAACTCTCACTTCCTGCTGTGGGATAGCTTCTATTTGTGGATTATTTACACCATCTATGTCTTCTAAGTCATCTATGATGTCATCCCCGATATCCTTCAGACTGGCATAACTCGCCACATCTGAGGATAGCGCAAATACCACGAAATTGACTCGGTCAGCAGGTTTGATCTGTTCTACACTGAATAAGGCGATGCCCTCAGGCAAAGAAGGTCGTATCTGATTAACTTCTTGCAAGATATCGTCGAGTTGGTCTCCTGTATCCGACCCAAATACTCCATCTATGGAGATGATGGCAGAACCTTCTCGTATGTCGCTATCTATTTTTCTGACATCGTCCACTTTGTTAATGGCCTCCTCGATGGGATCTACTATGAGCGTCTCTATATCCTCAGGACTGGTGCCTGGATAGATAGCAGTAACAATGTATATAGGAAAATCTACCTGTGGATCTTCAGCACGAGGCATCTCCAAAAATGATCGTACCCCAATCAATAAGGCAACCAATAATAGGATGACTACAAATTGGGCATTCTTGACAGCTAATCGAGTTAAATTCATCTTCTTTATCTTTTGATCTTCGATGAATTATTTGGTAAGAAATACCGCATCAGCTGCGTAAGATGAACGAATGTCCTTAAGTGTTTCCTCATAGTCTCTGGGATCACAAGGCACCCTGATACCTACTTGGGTCAGCGACCTAAATGGTCTGGTGAAGCTATCGTAACCTCGTCGATCCAGTTTGGCGATCATTCGATCTATATTATGTTGTATGGAGTATGCACCGAGGATAATCATGCACGAGTTATCGGCCCTTGACCTATTAGGATACTTAGATGAATTTTTTGATGATTCTTCTTTGCCATTTTCAGCAAGATTATTGACTACCCTGATTTTATCGCCATCGATCAGGTAGGGTGCTCCCGCCGTAATCACTCGATCTGGATATCCACCACCGGCCAACTCAACCAATACAAAGTCGTCATCTATGTGGACAGGTTTAGCACGCCATTCCATTGCTGTTGTGTCACCTTGTTCTGGAGAGAATAAGACGATGGCGCCATCCGCTGTTTCTACCATGGCATCGATCGGAATTCTATAGAAGGATTCTGAGGATTTCGGAGCGATAACCACTCTACCTATATTTCCATTTCTGAGTCTTTTTCGATTGTTCTTAATAGCAATATCGACGTCAAATGTGCCCGTTCTCGGATCTGCCGATTCCGCAATTTGACTGATTGAGCCACCGAATGAGTGATCAGGATACGCATCAAACGACATCGACACTCGATCGCCATAATTGATCCTATTGACGTCTTTGTCTGATAGGGCTGCCTTCATGATGTAGTTACTGCCAGAGCTATTCGTCACGATGAATATGGGCATACCAGGAGAGACTAATTCATTAGGTTCAGCATTACGTCGTAATACTCTACCGGAGATAGGGCTTATGATCCGAGCATAACGCTGGTTGAACTTAGCGATGTCAAGGTCAGCTTGGGACACTTCTAGTAAGGTTTGTAGGTCTTGGACATTTTCGAGGGTGGCAGCTTCATCATTGAACATATTCGTGACCCGCTCGAGGTCTCTTTGTACTTTGGTCAATGCTCGTTCTGCCTTAAGCACTTGAGCATCTATTTCATTAGTTCTGATGGTGGCCAATAGGCTTCCTTTTTTGACATAGTCTCCTTCATCCGCATTAATAGCTGATATGATTCCACCGATTTTGAAGGAGAGCCTTACTTCCTTATCTGACGACACTCTGCCGATGGCGTTGACAGGTATGGGATTATTAGTCCGCTTTATAGGTGCTGTTTGAACCAGGGTATAATCTCTTTTGGCAATGCCTTCTGTGATGTCATCTATGTTTTCTTTGCAAGCATAGGAGCTTATCAGTAGTAGAGAGGCGAGCAGTGTTGTATATCTTTTCATGTATTATTTGGCTAAGAATTTATCTAATTGTGCTCGCTGTATGAGGTAATCATACTTGGTTAGTAGTAATGCCATTTGTCCATTAGTTAATTGGTTTTGTGCATTGAGCAACTCGATCAATAGTGCATTGTCATTTTCATATCTCGTCTTTATTATTTGGTAGCTATTGTTAGCACTTTCCACTGCCGTGTTTTGTGAATCCAGCTGACTTAGGAGCGACCGCAAAGATAGATAGGCTTGAAGCACCTCTATTTGGATCTGTTGGTTGATCTGTTTGCGATTGGCATCGAGGATCTGTTGATCTATTTGTAGTTCTTCGATTTGTTTTTTACGTAAGCCACCATCTATGATCTTCCATGATAGCCCGATGGCCGCAGTATAGAGTGGTCCTCCATCATTAAAATTGAATGCTTCAGTCTGCAGACCGACGCCAGCATTGATTCCTAGGGTAGGTAATTTAGATTTGTCTATTCTGGTTTTATTGAGTTCATTCACACCCTGAGCAACATCTATTTTCTTGACTTCAGATCGCTGATTTTGGGCTTGCTGGGTGAGTTCCTCAAGCATCAGCGTTTCAAATTCCAGTTTACTGACCAGATTCTCATCGACTTCTATCTCAGTTTCCAGAGGTCTATTGATCAATAAGTTGAATAGTGCCTTGGACACTTCTTTTTGTTCGTTGATCATTGTCTCTTGACTATTGAGATTAGCAATTTGTACTTCTACATCACTTAATATTTCCTTGGTAGCCTTATTGTACTTGACCAGTTTTTGATTGAACGCCAGGACCTCTTGGAGCAGGGCTTGATTTTCCTTAATGATGTTGATGGCTTCTATACTCTTGAGGTAGTTGTAATAGCTCGTTTTTACTTGATAGACTATGTCTTGTTCTGTGAGTGTGATATCAATCTGATTGAGCTGAATCAATTCTTTTTGGATGAGTTGATTATACTTGATAGATGAGTTAATCAGAGGTTTGCTGATGCTCAGTTGTGCATCGAGGAAGTTATTAGGTGTAAGTTGTATTTGTTCATTTTCGAGATCGGTAGGAAATGCCTCGGTTCCTGTCAGCTGATTAAGTGCCACATAGGCGGGGTTGAACAGATCGCCTATGGGGAATACCAGATTTCGACCACCCTGAGCGAATAGATAAGATGCCGATAGATCAACATTAGGTTTCCACAGTTGACCAGCTTGTTCTGCTTTGCTCTGTTGCTTTATCACAGCGAGTTTTGAGCTTTGTATGCTTAGGTTTTGCGTGATAGCCTGTTGGACATATTGATCTACTATAGCACTCTGAGCTGATAGAAGCCCAGGGGTCATTATCATTAATACGATTATCTTATACATCAGCGCTTGTTTTAGTCCTTAATAATTGGGTAAACATGTTTCTCGCTTGCAAGACTATGTCATCTATATTATGGTCCTGGAGTGTGTGGCATCTATCCATTATGATGAGCGATACCATGCCGTGTACCATCGACCATATCATGAATGCGCCTGCAGCGATATTGGGAATATTCATAGTGCCTTCTTTATTGCACTGTTCTATGGTCTCAGTCAGGAGTTCATGATTTTTTAACCCTATTTTCCACTCAGGGTCCAGGCGCTCTGCGGCATTCATCGGCTTTTGTAGTATGAACATTAATTGATAATGATGTGGGTTATTCATTGCGAACTCTACATATGTTTTTCCGATCTGTTCGAATTTCTCAAAGCCTGATAGCGTACTGTTCCTTAACTCCTCAAACTCTTCATAAAATTTGGAAAAGGCTCTCTTTTGTAAGGCGAAAAAGATCTCTTCCTTATTACCATAATAATTATAGATGGTCGCTTGATTATAGCCTATAGTCTTGGCTATTTTTCGGAGCGTGGTTTCCTCATATCCTGTATTGATGAACAAAGTGCTTGCCGCATCTAATATTCCTTCCTTCATCTCACTTATAGCTCGCTTTCTTCTTTCTGAAACTGCCATGATTTTGATTTGAAATCAAATAACGTTTATAAAATAAACAATGTTTATAAATTTATAGCTCTACAACAATAGCAATTGCTTTTGTCAGTGCAGTATAAGTTCTGTTGGATTGGCTAATAAGCTGATTGAATGGTATATTTAGCGTATCCCCTTACAAAGCATACGCTAATATCAAGTTCACTATGATACATATTAAGTCAGTTCTATTTATAGCTTTTACAATCGTTCCATTTTTGGGATATAGCCAGACATGGACTACAATGACAGCCGTCGATCAAGAGGTAGAAGTCATCGTAGATCACTGGGGCCTACCTCATATCTATGCACAAAATCAGAATGATCTATTCTTTGCCCAAGGATATCATGCTGCTAAGGATCGCTTGTTCCAATTTGAAATATGGAGAAGGCAAGCCACTGGCACTGTAGCTGAACTTCTGGGATCAGCGGAATTAGACAGAGACATCGGAACGAGACTATTCAGGTTTAGAAAAGATATCAATACCGAACTGGCACATTATCACCCAGATGGTGTAGCCATCATAAATGCATATGTAGATGGGGTGAATGCCTATATCAGAGAGACTCATGATGATCCATCGCTCTTACCAATAGAGTTTAGATTACTCAACACTAAGCCCGAGTATTGGACGCCAGAGATAGTCATCTCGAGACATCAAGGATTGTTAGGTAACATTGGTAGAGAGCTGAATATTGCAAGATCGGTGGTGCGGGTGGGAGTGAATAAAGTTAAAGAGCTACTCTGGTTTCATCCGATGGATCCAGATATTACATTGCATGAATCCTTAGATGGAGAACTCCTCTTTGACGATATATTACATTACTATGATGCCTATCGCCAGCCAGTGATCTTCAACGAGGAGCATGGAGATATCGGATATCAGCGCTACAATGATCTGTCAGGAGATGACTTTGACATTGGGAGCAATAACTGGGCGGTGCATGGAGAGAAGACAGAGTCTGGCTTCCCCGTATTAGCTAACGATCCACATCGGACATTAGCAGTTCCATCGCTCAGATATATGGCGCACCTGGTCGCACCAGGTTGGGATGTGATAGGCGGGGGCGAACCTGAGATACCGGGTATCTCTATCGGACATAATCGAGTAGGGGCATGGGGGTTAACCGTATTTCGCACGGATGCTGAGGACCTCTATGTATATAAGACTCATCCAGATAACCCCGATCAGTATTGGCACAAGGATGCTTGGCACACATTTGAGATTGTGGAAGATGTCATCAAGATCAAAGGAGCAAATGATGTCGAGGTCGATCACTACTATAGTGTGCACGGACCAGTGTCTCACCGAGATCCAGATAATAATGTTGCCTATGCAGTAAAGTGTGGATGGTTAGAATATGGAGGATCCCCATATTTAGCGAGTTTGCGTATGGATCAGGCACAGTCTTTTGAAGAGTTCAGAGCAGCCTGTAACTTCAGCCATATCCCTGGAGAAAACATGGTATGGGCAGATAAGATGGGTAACATCGGCTGGCAGGCCGTAGGTATAGCACCGATCCGAGATACCCATAGTGGATTGGTACCTGTGCCCGGTGATGGATCACATGAGTGGACTGGTTACCTGCCCATTATTGAACGCCCCAACAGCCAAAATCCATCTGATGGATTAAT
>CAZAXY010000136.1:0-8270 GCA_964489125.1 uncultured Saprospiraceae bacterium | reverse complement strand
ACAAGGAACGAGTCGAAAGCATCTATCGTATCATTCCTGATTGTGCAATTTCTTCAGATATAATTGCAGGATTTTGTTCTGAGACAGAAGAGGAACATCAAGAGACCTTGACCATGATCGAGTGGGCGAGATATAGTATGTCGTACATGTTTTTCTATAGTGAGAGACCAGGTACTCTGGCTGCTAAGAAATATCCAGACGACATTCCGCTTGAAATTAAGAAACGCAGGCTAAACGAGATCGTGCAACTACAGAATAAAACCTCTCTTATGGTGAATCAGAACGACATTGGTAAAGTCTTTAAAGTCCTAATCGAGGGGGATTCTAAGAAATCGGTAGAGGACTTTAAAGGACGGAATAGTCAGAATAAAATGCTCGTTTTTCCTAAGAAGGAAGGATTGCGCCCCGGACAATATGTCAATGTACGGGTTGACTCGGTATCAAGTGCAACATTAAAAGGAGAGATAGTTTGAATATCCAAAGCGTAAAACAGCGATTTGGGATTATCGGCCGGTCCGAAGAACTCAACCGTGCCTTGAGCAAAGCCATTAGAGTGGCCAATACTGATCTGTCAGTCCTTATCCAAGGAGAGAGCGGAGTAGGAAAGGAAGTGATATCTAAGATTATTCATCATCTGAGCTCTCGCAAGCATAATACATTTATTGCTATTAACACGGGTGCATTGCCAGAAGGGACAATTAACTCAGAGTTGTTTGGTCATGAGAAAGGAGCATTTACAGGCGCAACCAGTGATCGTAAGGGTTATTTTGAAACCGCTTCGGGCGGAACGATATTTTTGGATGAAATCGGCGAGATGCCACTTGATACTCAGGCATACCTGCTGAGAGTATTGGAGTCTGGCGAGTATATCAAGGTAGGATCATCTAAGGTTCACAAAACTGAAGTCAGAGTGATTGCCGCGACCAATGTCGATTTGCTTGAGCGAGTGAGAAAAGGAAAGTTTCGAGAGGATCTGTATTATAGGCTTAACACGGTACCGATCAAGATCCCTTCCCTTAAGGAGCGAAGGGAGGATATCTATATGCTCTTCAGAAAATTCTCTCAGGACTTCGCAGAGAAGTATCGCACTGAGTCAATACAGTTGGATCCCGAAGCCAAGTCGCTTATTAATAATTATAACTGGCCAGGTAATGTCAGAGAGCTGCGCAATGTCGTAGAGCAATTATCAATTCTCACTGAAGATCGCCTAATAACTAAGGAGCGTTTAATTGAACTGATTCCTGATATTCTGCAGCGCTATCTGCCGTCTAAGGTGGATCAGAATGACACAGATAACCTGCATGAGAGAGAGATCTTGTACAAGGTCCTTTTTGATATGAAGAATGACCTTAATGACCTGAAGGGCCTAATATTTGAGCTGATTAAAACTAATGACTTGCGTGTTTCAGATTTAGAAGGATTGAGGCAAATGGAATTGAGCTCAGTGCAGCCTAACTTTCAGACTATCCAGAAAGAACATAGGACATATGAACCACCAATGACAACTTTACATGAACCAATGCCTATATCTGATGGGGGACCAGTATTAGTAAATGAAGATGAGTATGACCAGATGGAAGTGGTCGAAAATAATCTTTCACTCGAAGAAATGGAGAAAGATTACATCATCAAGGCATTGAAAAAATATAATGGCAGACGAAAAGAAGCCGCTAAAGAGTTAGGTATATCGGAGCGTACGCTCTATCGTAAGATTAAGTATTATGGTATATAGGATATGTTTACTTGCGGCGATAGTATTCTCTTCATGCAATGTTTCTCTTAAAGGCATTACCATAGCCCCTACAATTAGTACCTTCTATGTTGATGTGTTCCAGAACAGAGCATTCAATGCACCTCCAGACATCGGGATACAGTTTACGGAGTCCTTCAAGGAAATTGTGCTCAACAGCACTCGCCTTAATTATGACGAGTTTAATCCAGATATCGAATTTAGCGGATCAGTAAGGACTTTCAATGTTACCTCTGTGGCTCCAGAGCAACAGGAAGATGGCGGTGTAGGTAGTGCGCTTAATCGCTTGTCTATATCTGTAGAAGTAGAATACTTCAGTAATCAGGATAAGGAAGATACCTGGAAACAGAGCTTTTCATTTTTTCAGGATTTTGAAAGCACTGAATCATTAGAAAATGTTCAGGATGATCTAATTGTCACGATTTTTGATCAGATCAACCAAGACATATTTAATAAAGCCTTTACCAATTGGTAATGACATCGCAGGTAAATAAGCGATATATTAAAGAGCTATTGTGCAAAGATCAAAACTCATAAGCTATATCAAACATCCAGAATTACTAGAAGATTTATCTTTTGAAGAGCTACAGCGCTGGGTGATTGAATTTCCTTATTCTCAAAACCTTCGTACACTCCTCGCCAAGAAGGTGATAGATGAGGGGCTTGAGGATAAACACGCTGATGTGCTACATGATGCCGCCCTGTATAGCTCAGATAGATCCAAACTATACGACACGATTAATGCGGATCAAGAACAGCAGATAGAAGAAATGACTAAACTGGAAGAACAGGTAGATTCAAAGAAAGAATCACCCACGTTCATCGAGAAATTAGTGAAGGCTAGTAGTATGACGGCAAGTGCTACAGAGACTGTAATTGACGATGTCGATGCCCAAAATAATGTGCACCTATCCATTGATGCTGAGAATCAGTTAACTGAGGACCTTAGCGCAGAAGATAATAATACATTAGGATACGATAACTCAGAGATGGAGAAAGTACAAGAGATCGTTAAAGAACTTGAACAAGACCATGTGGAGATGGAAGGACAGCGTGCAGCTCATTCTGATCCAGAGAATCAAAAACAAGTTGGTTTATCTTCGTTTTCACAGTGGCTTTTAGAGTTGGAACAACACACTGTTGAGGAATCTGAGTACGATTCTGATGATGGGGTTATATCTGAGTCATTAGCTAAAATTCTTGAATCTCAGGGACATACCCATAAAGCCGCTAAGATGTACGAGAAGCTTTCATTGAAATATCCAGAAAAAAGTGGTTACTTTGCCGCCCAAATTGATAAAATCACAAGCTGATGATTACATTTTTGACTGTACTGATAGTACTTGTTTGCCTTCTGCTCATGTTGGTAGTATTAATCCAAAACCCTAAAGGCGGCGGATTAGATTCTACTTTCGGTGGTGGAGGTGCTAATCAAATGTTTGGTGCTGCTAAGTCTACTGATATGATCGAAAAGGTCACTTGGGGTTTGGCTATTGCACTATTTGTGCTGTGCATCATCACTGCGATTATGGTGAATGGTGGAGGTGCCGCAGTTGATTCTGGCCTACTATCTCAACCTCAATAGACATATACATAGAAGCATAGTAGGAATTACAAGTTGCGTGAATTTCTCTATAATGAGTTTTTTAGAGGCCTACTGATTTTTTGTCATTTGCTTTCCGTGCTTTTTACATTTTGTCAGTACCTCATTACTTTCTTTCAGCTTAACTGCAATAATGTCAGTCTTTTGTCACTTGGCACGACAAATGATGTAAAAGCATATCATGTTACAATTATTTAAAAATCAATATTTATAAATCTATAGATTATGAGTTTCAAACCAATCAATGACCGGGTAGTCGTTAAGCCTGCGCCGGCAGATGAAAAAACTAAAGGTGGAATCATTATTCCAGATACAGCTAAGGAAAAGCCGCAGCGTGGTGAGGTGATCGCCGTAGGACCTGGAAAAGATGATAATAAGATGACCGTAAAAAAAGGTGATACCATACTATATGGTAAGTATGCTGGACAGGAACTGGCATATGAAGGGGAGGATTATCTAATCATGAGAGAAGATGACATTCTTGTCATCCTCAAGTAATTTTTCATAGTTAACTCATTGATTTTTTTAAAAATTTTAAGCAAAGAATAAGTTATGGCTAAACAAATAACATTTGACACAGACGCACGTGGCAAGTTAAAATCAGGAATAGACGCATTAGCTAATGCCGTAAAAGTAACGTTAGGCCCTAAGGGTAGAAACGTAGTGATACAAAAGAGCTTCGGAGCACCACAAGTAACTAAGGATGGTGTAACTGTAGCCAAAGAGATTGAGTTAGAGGATCCTATCGAAAATATGGGAGCTCAGCTCGTTAAGGAGGTAGCTTCAAGAACCGCTGATGCAGCTGGTGATGGAACAACTACTGCGACAGTATTAGCTCAAGCTATGGTTACTGCAGGGATGAAGTATGTTGCTGCAGGAGCGAATCCAATGGACTTGAAAAGAGGAATTAACAAAGCCAAAGACGCCATTATCGAAGACCTAAAGTCTCAAAGTGAAGTAATTGGTGATGACTTCGAAAAAGTACAACAAGTAGGTTCGATATCGGCTAACAATGATAATGAGATCGGTTCTCTAATAGCCGACGCAATGAAGCGTGTATCTAAAGATGGTGTGATCACCGTTGAGGAAGCCAAAGGTACTGACACTTATGTCGAGGAAGTTATGGGTATGCAGTTTGATAGAGGATATCTATCTCCATACTTCGTTACAAATGCAGAAGACATGAAGACTGAATATGAGTCTCCACTGATCTTGATCCACGATAAGAAGATTTCTAATACACAGGATATCATTCCTGTATTAGAGAAAGCTGCAGGAGCGGGTAAGCCTCTATTAGTCATTGCAGAAGATGTGGAGAGTCAGGCTTTAGGTCTATTAGTTGTTAATAGATTAAGAGGTGGACTAAAGGTGGTCGCTGTTAAGGCTCCAGGCTTTGGTGATCGCAGAAAGGCTATGCTCGAAGATATTGCAATCCTCACTGGAGGGACTGTAATTTCTGAGGAGAAAGGTTACAAGCTTGATGCTGTAGAGTTAGATCATCTTGGTACAGCTGAGAAAGTAACTGTTGATAAAGACAATACAACAGTTGTTAATGGTGCAGGAACTGAAGATGCTATCAAAGCAAGAATCAATCAGATCAAGCAACAGATAGAATCAACAACTTCTGACTATGACCGTGAGAAGTTACAGGAGAGACTGGCTAAGCTTTCTGGTGGCGTTGCTGTACTATATGTGGGTGCTGCAACAGAAGTAGAGATGAAAGAAAAGAAAGACAGAGTTGATGATGCCTTGCACGCAACCCGTGCTGCTGTGGAAGAAGGAATCGTTACAGGTGGTGGCGTTGCACTTATCCGATCAATTAAATCTCTTGCATCTGTAAAAGGTGAAAATGAGGACGAGAAGATGGGTATCCAGATTGTCAAAAAAGCTTTGGAGTATCCACTTAGAACTATCGCCTTCAATGCAGGTGTTGACGGCTCTGTAGTCTTACAGGCTGTACAGAATAGAAAAGGGTCTGTTGGATATAATGCCAAGACTGATAAGTATGAGGACCTAAAATCTGCAGGAGTTATCGATCCTACTAAGGTGACAAGGATAGCCATTGAAAACGCCGCTTCTATCGCAGGAATGGTGTTGACGACAGAGACTGTCATTAACGATATTCCAGAAGATAAACCTGAAATGCATATGCCTCCAGGAGGAGGTATGGGAGGGATGATGTAAATCCTTTCTCGCTGAGATATATTATAGGGGATATCCATGTTTGGATAGCCCCTTTTTATTGCATTTATTTATTACATTTACATTTAATATGTTTTTTACCAGATAAATTACCTAATATTTTTTTCAAAAAAAATGTGATATCTCTGTGAGCAATCGTCCTTTTTCAGAAGAGCAGTTTGAAGACACCTTCAAAACCTACTTTGGCCCACTCTGTAATTATGTTAATAGTCATATAAAAGATTGGGAAGGAAGTAGAGAAATAGTGCAGAATACTTTCATGAAAATATGGGAGAATCGGAGCAATATTGAGGTAACCACGACTGCAAAGACATATCTTTATTCGGCGGTTAAAAACCGAATGATAGATTACATAAGAGCAAACAAGCGCAGGGGCGAGGTCGAAGACGATCAAACCTTTGACGAAGCAGAACAAGATTCCGAAACAATGGATGCAATGATTCTGCGTCAAGAAATCTTGAAGTCATTAGACAAGCTCAAGCCCAAAATGAAAAAGATCTTCTCTTTATGCAAGATAGAAGGTCTGACATATGGAGAGGCAGCAGCCTACCTCGACGTTTCCAAAAGAACAGTAGAAGATAATATTGCAAAAGCACTCGTCTTATTAAGAGATGATCTGAAACAAAATGAAAATGTTTATAATTATTAAGAAAAAAATGTGGTATTTGATTTTTTAATCGTCTTAGAAGCGTAATGTCAGAAATAAAGAATAAAGACATATTAAATTTCTTAGAGGGCAATCTCTCCAAAAAAGACAAAGAAGCCATACGTACATGGGCTTACGAGTCGGTTGAGAATGCACAAGACCTCGCCTTCACACAGAAGATATACAAAGCTTCTAAAGGGCTCAAGGTCTACAATCCTGTCGATGCCGACAACGAGTGGGCTTCGTTTAAAGAAATATTGTCTGATTCTGATACTATAAGTTCTACAGATAAAAAATCAGCAGTATCGGTTGCCGCTACAACAGATGCATCAACGAGTCCGTCAACACCTAGTGATGTAGATATCCTTAACTTTCTCGAAGGTGATCTTACCGGATCCCAAGCAAGTCAAGTAGACGCTTGGATTCATAGTGGAGACCAGAGTAGAAATCGCGATTTTAATATCTCAAAGAATATTCTTGACGAGTCTAAGAATTTAAGTGCTTACAAAACTCCAGATGTTAATGCTGAGTTTCGAGCATTTATTGAAAAGACAAAAGCTAAAGCAACTGACAATGTAGTTCCGATGACTACTACGGCTGCTGCAACCACGGCTACAGCAGTTACTGCGGCGACAGTTGCTAAACCTGAAGCTACCCAGTCAACATATCAAGAAGTAGCTACACCAACTTACGCTCAAGAGCAACAAGAAGAAAAAGAATTTAGATTAGTACCTGTCTGGGCAAAGTATGCGATGGCAGCGTGTTTGGCACTACTCGCTGGATTCTTTCTCTGGAATACAGGTATAGTCGGTGGATTATTTGGAGGAGGATCTTCAGATGATGTATATGAAGAGTTTGCTACTCAAATAGATCCTGGTGGATTTGACATGATTGACGGTTCTACTATTTCTTTGGAAGGATATTCCAGCATAAGGTATCCAGGTGATATTAAAAATTTAGATGAGCGTAAGCTATACTTAGATGGTCAAGGACAATTTGATGTAGCTCCGAATAAGGAGAAACCATTCATCTTAGAAGTTGATGTAGACCAAAATGGAGATAATGATATCGCGGTCTATGTAATAGGTACAATATTCAAAGTGTACGCACATGAGGATTATATTAAAGCAGTAGAGAATATAAAAGGTAAGGTTAGAGCCTACTCTATTAAGAATCCTGATGTTTATGTTGACATGGGACCAGGCGATCGCTATGGATGGGATGGTGTCAAGTTCGTAGACCTTAATAAAGAGTTGATAGTTGAGGAGGATAACTCAATTGAGTATGACATATTATACGTACTCGATTACCTAATGGCTAATTCAGCTTGGAAAGTAATCTCATCTCCTAACATGCCTTTCGATGAGAAGGGGGTAGTCAATATCGACTTAGATAAAGATCTCGATGAGATATTAAACGATCTTCGAGAGCGGGCTGACTTCGATTATATCGAACTTGATTGTGAGAATTGTTATCAGATTACTCGCTTCGAAGAGTCTTACTCACAGTAGATTATATAAATAGGGACCCAGAATTATTGTCCCTATTACCGCAGCACCAATAGAGCTTATCAATACTGCACCAGCAGCGATATCCTTTATTTTTCCGATTCTTTTATCATAATCAGGATTGATGTGATCACAGATTAACTCGATTGCTGTGTTGGCCGCCTCCACAGTAAGCACCATTGTGATGCTTAAGATGATAAGACACCATTCAATAAATTCGATTTGTGCTATGACTGAAATTATTACGGCAATTATGCCGATTAATAGCATAATTCGAAAGTTGCCTCCTTCAATCGTATAAAAAATGCCTTTTATCGCCTCCTGAAACCCTATTTTCCCTTTTTTATCGATTTGTTTCAAATTCTTTTTTGACTAATAAATGTATCTCATTTTCGGTCAAGCCCCGTATTTGTTGACCTCTCGATTTATATCCTCTGACCTGTGCAGAGAATTACCATATTTCTGTGAAAAACCTTTTAAATCTTTTTGGCAGCAGAAATATAGTTAGTGTATATTTGCGCTCCCTTAGGGATTGGTGCTATGGAGTATTGATTTCAGGAG
>CAZAXY010000135.1:0-8279 GCA_964489125.1 uncultured Saprospiraceae bacterium | reverse complement strand
GATTAAGGGTGAGTGTGAATATCTTTCATGATTACGCTGATATGGATAGATTTGTGGAAGCAATCAGAACAATTGCAGCCTGATGTTGCGAGTTTTGGATTGGTTAAGTAGGCACCCATTGATTAATGGGATTGTGATAACACTCTATTACCTAGCCGTCGTGCTACCACATAAGAGATTTGGCACGTTTCTTAACACCCAAGTTTTCAAGGGGATCACCCGTACAGAATACAATCAAATCGTGCTAGTAATAGCTTCAATTATCTTAATAATCTTCTCGGGTATACTAATCAGGAATCTAAACTCTCACAAACAGCGCAAATTGATTAGCACATATCTGGTACTCAACATCTTGTTAGCGGCAGTCGTGATGTGCTACTTATTCGTCATCAATATAGAGGTGGTACACTATCCTCAGTATGCACTGTTTGCTATTATATCTTATCCATTGCTTAATAATCTCCATCAATCTCTGATCTGGACCACGATCGCAGGTGCAATTGATGAAGCCTACCAATACTTCTATTTAGCACCTAAGGACACTTACTACTATGACATGAATGACGTTGTCACTAATCTGATAGGGGCTGTCTTTGGTTTACTACTTATATGGAGTTATGGCAGACATAACCATCGTAATACGCCATTCTTTAAGTCTTCTGGATTCTATGCTATATGTGGGGTTTTACTAGTGGTCTTGATTGCGTGTTGGTCAGGTTTATTAAGTATCTACCCCAGTGATACATCGAGCTATCAGCTATTGCGGCAATGGCCAGAGGGTTTTTGGACATCAGCCAAATTCGACGTAAACTATCATATCATCCAGCCATTAGAGGGCGCTGTCATAGTTGTTGTACTATGGTTTATTTATAGCAAAATTGGGACAACAGATTACTAACTCAGTTCATTAATATATCTTAGGCTACTTTTGGTATACAATCTCAAGAGAATGAAATTACTATCCCTTATCTGCACACTGTGTATGACTGTTGCTACAGGCTATAGTCAATTACAACATCCAGATAATTTTCTCCCTCATAAGCTTGGAGAGCAGTTCACGCCACATCACATGCTCGTAGACTACTTCGAGCATGTCGCCGACCACAGTCCTCTGGTCAAACTGGTTGAATATGGTCGCACGAGTGAAGATCGCCCTATGCTCGTCGCTATAGTTGCATCTGAAGAAAACCACAATCGTCTTGAAGAGATTCGGCTTAACAATCTGCGCATGGCTGGCTTAGAGGATGGTGAAGATAACGAGGAACTGGCTCAAGCCATAGTTTGGCTGAGTTACAGCGTCCATGGTAATGAAGCTGCTGGCAGTGAAAGCTCCCGTATCGTACTCTATAAGATGGCAGATCCAGATAACGCAGCAACTAAATCATGGCTTGAGAATACCATAGTCATCATAGATCCATCTGTCAATCCAGATGGATTTAGTCGTTACACACATTGGATACGAGGCAATGCGAGCAGCAGTAATAATCCCGATATCAATGATATAGAACATTCCGAACCATGGCCTGGAGGTCGAGTCAATCACTTCTACTTTGACCTCAATAGAGACTGGGCGTGGCAGACTCAAGTAGAAAGTCAGCAGCGTATGGCACTGTATAATCAATGGCTTCCTCATGTCCATGCAGACCTCCATGAGATGGGTCATGAGAGTCCATATTACTTCGCACCTGCTGCACGGCCATATCACAAGTTTATCAGCAAGTGGCAACAGGATTTTCAAGTTACCATTGGTAAGAACCACGCCAAGTATTTTGATGATCGTGGATGGTTATATTTCACTAAGGAGGTCTTTGATCTATTCTATCCGAGCTATGGAGATACTTACCCGACTTTTTCAGGCTCGATCGGTATGACCTATGAACAGGGAGGGAGCAGAGTTGGTGGTCGAGCTGTCAATCTGCGAAACGGTGAAGAACTGACTCTATCCGATCGCATCGAACATCACAGAACTACTTCACTTAGTACGATAGAGATTAGTTCTATACATAAAGAAGCATTAGTCCAGCAGTTTAAAGATTTTTTTGAGACCAGTTCCAAGGACCCTCTGGGGGGCTATCGAACTTATGTAGTCAAAAGAGACGCTACTGGAAACCGACTCAAATCGCTCGCCGAGCTCTTAGATCGTCAAGACATCCGGTATAACACAGTTCGCTCCAATAAGCCTGGAGAAGGTTTTAGCTATCAATCTGGAGGCAATGCAGAGTACACGATTGAGCCAGGTGATATGGTTATCTCCGCATATCAACCCAAATCAGTGCTAACACAGGTATTATTTGATCCAGAGAGTGAATTAGAAGACTCCCTGACCTATGACATTACCGCATGGGCGCTGCCATATGCCTATGGACTAGAATCCTATGCCTCCACTGCCAAGGTCGTAGCCAGCGATAAATTACAATTCAGCAGAGCAAAGAATATACTAGATGCGCAATATGGATATATCATCCCTTGGGCAGACATGAAAAGTGCAGAGGCAGCAGCAAGACTTGCACAAAACAATATCAGCTATAGGGTGGCATCAGAAGCAGTCCAGTATGGAGACCATGCCGTTGATGCTGGTGCGCTACTAATCACTAGAGCTGACAATCGCTCACAAGCCAATGAAATGCTTGAGGTACTGCGAGAAATCAGTGATGCTGGAGCTACAATACTACCCATCGATTCAGGATTTGCTCATGCAGGACCTGACCTAGGTAGTGGGAAGAACTATTTGGCCTCAGCACCCAAGGTGTTAACCATCAGAGGAGATCGAATAAGTACAAATTCATTTGGACAGATCAAGTGGTACTTCAACACCGTGCTCAACTATCCACTGACTATAGTTGATATTAATAATCTAGGTCGTGTAAATCTCGACGACTACAATACGATTGTCCTGCCAGATGGATTCTATCGATTATCTAATATGGACGAGATCGCAGAATGGGTAAGAGATGGCGGCAAACTGATTGCTATAGGCGCTGCTAATAGATTACTCCTCGATAAAGATGATTACGCACTAAAGAGTCACGCAACGAGCGATGAGAAGAGCCAAGAGCAGAAAGAAAATAAACAAGCCGACCTCGCCGCCAGATATAATCATTATAGCGATCAAGAGCGACAAGCGATATCCGACTTCATCCCTGGTGCTATATTTAAACTGCAACTCGATCCTACACATCCCTTGGCATTTGGTTTGGGGGATCATTATTTCTCATTAAGGACGAGTAGCAATCACTATCCGTTGATGACAGGTGCAAATAATGTAGCCTATCACCCTCAAGATGAAGCAATGACACTTGGATTTGCAGGTAGCCAAATCAAAGAGAAGCTTAAAGACACAGTAGTTTTCGCCGTTGAAGACTCGGGACGAGGATCAGTAATTTATATGGTAGACAATCCGCTCTATAGGGGATTCTGGCACAACGGACTTTTTTTATTTAGCAATGCGTTATTTATAGTAGAATAGTAAGCTGAGTCAGAAGTTAATTTCTCTGTTCTAGTAGTTCTATCCTTCTCGTTAGGTCCTCTATCAATTTCTTTTGGGTGTTAATGACTTCCTCTTGTTCCTGATTTGCTTTTATTAGGAAGGGGATCAGCTGAATGTAGTTAATTGTCTTTAGTTGATCCGAACCATTTGGATTATCCATATTGTCAGACACCAATGCTGGTAGATGCTTCTCTACATCTTGAGCTAATAATCCGTACTGTACGTCCTTAGGGAGATTTAGAGATGCATACTCCTGAGACTTCATTTCATAGCTCACCACATCGAGTAAGTTGAGCACAGATGATGCATTGAGGAGTGGAGCTATATTCTTCTTTAGTCGCTCGTCAGACGCCGCTTCGAGCTCTCCAGTAAATATTCCGCTTCCCATCACATGGAGTTTGACTGTAGGATCACTGGTGCCAATGCCTACTCGCCCAAGATCTGTAACAAAAACATCAGCCGTATCTGCAGTAGCGTTTTCAATGTGAAGTTTAGTTGTTGGAGTAGTGGTTCCTAATCCTATATTACCACTATTCCGAATGTATAATGCATTACTTGGTGCACCGGGCTGAATCCTAAAAGGCAACGTACTTCCATTAGTCACATCTCTAATGAAGAAATTGGTTTCATTACTTGCCAAATCCCAGATCTGTGGAGTAAATCCACTGGAACCATCCTGTTCCAATCGCAGGATTGGAGAATCCCCATCTAATATATGTAATTCTGTGGCAGGCACCATAGTACCTATACCAACCCGACCCCCATTGTCAACAACCAACGAGTTAGCAGGCGCGCCAGCTTCTATCCTAAAAGACATTATACCCGCTGTTGCATCTTCTATTCCAAAATAGTTCGCTCCACCGTTCCCAGTATCATTAATAACAATTCTCCAGTCATTTCCAGGAAAAGATGCACTAGCGGACGTATCATCAAAATGAATGCGCAAGTTATTTTCTTTATAGCGACCCGTATCAAATCCAAACGACTCTCCATCGACACAATCGGTCCCAACACAGGCGCTGCCATCTACAATCAAGTCGTCCATGATTACTTGATCCTTTAATATTGAGGGCTTATCTGCATCGGGTTGAGCGAATACGATTAAAGAAGAGAATAATAGGAAGAGTGCGCTAAGGATGTACTTTGGTTGCATGCTAATATTTTCTGGTGATTATAAAATTAATTAATTTTTGCTACCCCTTCTTTATTTCTTCTTATTAAGAGTTGCTGATTCACATCAGATACCTCGAATGAATCATATCTGCCATCAGGCCATCTGATATTTATAATACAGGTAGTATCGCTACCCAATCCAAAATGTAGCGTCTTAGGGTGACCTGAGAGATATCCATCTGTAGAGTGGACCTCTCGCCATATGTCCTTATGAAGTTTGCTACTCACACTTACTCGTGCCCCTATCGCATCGAGATTGCTTCTTAGCGTATTAGATTGCAGCCTGACTTTTATCCAGTTACGGCCTCGCTGTTCACTCTGATTCTGATAGATATAGGCCTTACCATGATAGTTATTAATCACTACATCGAGATCTCCATCAAGGTCATAATCAGTGTATACCGCACTGCGAGAAGTGTGTAATAGATCTAAACCACTCTCCACACTGTATTGATTTAACCTACCATTTTCATTCTTAAAAAAGACATTTCTCTCCTCATTACTCTTAGCGAAGAGCACATCAGCCTGTTCTCCTTGTGGAGACTGATAATAGGCATTCTCTTGTCCATAAATACTATAGGGATTCATGCCATTCAAGACGTACAAGTCTTCATCGCCATCATTGTCATAATCGAAGAAATCCGCATCCCAGGACCACCCCGTCTGTGCATATCCTCGGTCGATCAGAGTGCTTTGTTCATATACTAAATTCTGATTTTGAAGAGAAATAAATAGATCATTAGCTTCAGACACTCTCATAGTGGCAAGAGATTGTGCGTCAAAGTGCATAGCGGTATGCTCACTCGGTAACACATACTTATCATCCTTTTCCATGACGACTATGTTAGAGATATAGAAATCAGGGTACTGATCTCTATTGAGATCTGCGATGCCTACGTTCATCGTATAAGATGGCTTATCTGTAGCATAGCTGGCTGATTGGTCTGTAAATCTTGCATTCCCATCGTTGATGTAGTACGCATTTGTTCCAAAATCATTACCTACTATGATATCCTGATATCCATCATTATTAATATCCGAATGCCCTACTGCTTGAGTCCAGCCGGTGTTGGCGATACCCGCAATATGATCAGATGATGAGAATCTAAATGCTCCCTCACCGAGAAATAGCTGATTGGGTGTGCCGTTATCATTATCTCTTTTCAAGGTAGGTAACGCTCCTTGTATATAATTGCCAAAATATCCAATATAAATATCTAACATGCCATCTTCATTGAAATCAGCAACGGTGGCAGGTCCACCCACTAGTCCCTTTCCGCCCAGCTCGGCTATGTCACTGCGATCTATAAAAGAACCATCACCTATTCCCTCATATAGCTGATGTTGTGCATCTACATAGGTTATTAATATATCTTGATGACCATCATTATTAAAATCACATATAATTGCTTGTCGAGGCTCATTGTGGGAACCATCCTCTCTCTGATTAGCGATACCAGAGGATGCCGTATAATCTATAAAGCTCTGCCCATTATTATTGAGGTAGACTTTATTTCCACCGCCTCCAAGAAGTAATAAATCATCATAACCATCATGGTTGATATCCTCTGCAGCAATGCCGCCGCCTCCAAAAGCTGGTGGTATAGCTAAGCGTGCTATATTGCTCGATGGCTCATATAAATAGGATCTTAATTGTCGATGTAGCCAATCTGCACTTCGATGTAGGAAGTGCAATCCAACACTATCGGTTACATCAATAAAATCGTGCAACAGTTCTTGAGATACCTCCGGGTTAGAGGCAATTGCTTGACGTGTAAACTCTCCAGTACCATGCCGACCATTGTTCTTCTGTGTCAGCGATCTAATTCTACTCATAGATTCCATAAGAGCAGCATTTGACAACCTTTCTTTTCCAAGTTCCTCTGTCAGTACTCCAGACATCCGCCATAGCAAGACTCCAAACTGTGCGATGGCTTCAACAAGAAGTTCTGATGCATGTGGATCAATCTCATGAGTGAGCATATAGTTAGGATCGTCTATTATAAACTTTAATATCTGCCAGTGAAGTCCGCTATCCCTAAATGCGTCAAGATCATAGGACTCTATTGTTACTCGATCCATCCGTCTTAATAAAGGGAAGTAGGTAACATCTTCAAATTCGTTGATCTCGAATGGCAAGAATGCATTAATGGCTGTATTGATATGATTGAGTCGGACAATACTTTTTTTATCCTTTACCGCAAGCCCCTGGCTGAAAGCATACAGTTCTGCACCATATTGAACCAGAGCATCTTGATAAGACTTGATAAGCAATTGGGATTCTTCTTCGGATTTTGGCCATTGCTTCTTAGCGAAATACACTTGAATATTCCGTAGAAATAGTTTCTGAGATAAGTCATTATAGCGCTGATAGGAAGTTAGTTTTTGATCTATAATTTTTGTTAACAACTCATGATCTACTTGGCCTTTACTGTCGGATTGAGACATCTCTGGCTCAATTATGGAATCATCAAGTGGATGCTGCAAGATCTGTGACCACGAATCCAAAAGCAGACTAGTATCCACTTCATTCATGTTCAGTAAGCGAGCTTTATTATCCGCAATATATAGCGCTGCTAATGACGCCATATCTAAGATCACTTTAAGTTGATCAATACCTTCTTGTCCTAGTCTCTTCAACTTAATGCCGCCTATGGCAAATAAATCTTCCTGCTGCACTGCCAATATGGCCCTGAGGCTGTATGCAATGGAGGAGTATTGTCTCAAATCAGTAGAATTGATTGGAACATAATTGGTATTTCTATCCTTGAGATAGATCTGTCCTTCTGATAATACCGTGTTAATGTACTCAATCGAAGCCCTATTGATATCCCGAATGTCTATAGTTTCTTGTTCTGAAATCTCCGAGGCTTGCTGCCATATGGCGCGGACTAATTTCTTTTGCATTTGGATCCTCAGATCCCTTGCCTCAAAAGTAAGTGGAGTCCCAAACATGAAATCCTCAAGGCGATTAGCTGTGGCATGGCATTTTGGATCTTTTTCAGATTCAAGTATTTCAATCGATTCTATAATTGGATCAAGACTGTCGTGATTCCTATCTTGAGCGCTAGCGCTGATTGCAATCAAGGGAAAAGCAATCAGGGCTATCAATAAAGGTCTCAGTCTATTTTGGTGTGCAGTCATCTTGTGAACATTTGATTGATCTTACTTTCAAATATATTCTATCTCTACGTGTCCTTGAATGAAAAGCAGAATTTAACTGGGACCACAGATTAGCTTACTTTTATATTAATATTGAATATCACAGACATTATGACATTTAGATATAACAATCTCCTAACTTATCTCTCTATAGCCTTTCTAATATTATGTATATCATATGGAGAGGCTCATACACAAAAAGATATCACCGTCGAAGCCATTTGGCAAGACTATGAATTCTTTCCGAATCGAGTGCCCGGGTTCAACTTCTTACAAGACGGTAGGCACTTTACTCGGCTAGAGGACAACACGATAAAGAAGTATGATATCACTTCTGGTGCTTGGGTAGAAGACATCTTTAACGCCGCAAGCCTTAAAGGTGAGAATATAGAGATCGATGGTTATCATTTTAATCATGATGAGTCTGCTATCCTGATAGAGGCTAATAGCGAGAGCA
>CAZAXY010000134.1:5608-8395 GCA_964489125.1 uncultured Saprospiraceae bacterium | reverse complement strand
GATCTCGACATCTCCACGCATCTTATAAATGGGAAAGATGACATCAGCAGCCACTCGTCCTCCCGCTGGAATGGTCATAGTATCGAGTACATAATCTTCAATGTAGATTTTTTCGTCCTCAACAGACTTGATATTGCGGTTAAAGAATCTATTGTCATCAGCGATATAGATAGCTGACTCTATCGTGTAGGCAACACTGTTGGCAGCAGATCCACCAAGTGCAACATTTGTCGCTACATTGAAGCCTGTCGCTAGGATTCCAGTTACAACATTAGCTCTCTTCTGTTTTTTAAGGCGGTCTTGTTGCGTATCCAGCAGAGCCATAGCCTCATCTGGCGAAAATGGGTGCTCTCTTACTTTTTTCTTTTCATTGATGAGTTCAAAGTTGAATCTGTCCAAGGTGATATCTCTGTCATACTTGTTGACTAGGTAACACTCCATAATATGATAATCAAAGGTCGTCCCGACATAGGTAAGCTCCATGTCAATATATTGATCAGAGACCGCAGCGAATACCTCATTGCTTTCAAAGCTATTCTTACTAGACTTGCACGAGTACAGAGTCAGCAGGGCGAGTAGTAAAACAGGGTAGAAGAATTTAAATCTCATATTTCCCAAATAAGTCATTATGGATTGAATATCATATTAGCCACGGCTCGAGTCTGATCCCATGCGATAATCATATCTATAGAATCATTCGCTTTTTCTTCAAATATTATCGTCAGATGTTCTATGGATTCAGATTCCTGATGGACAGGAATCATGACGGACGCCACATCTTGATTTACATCTCTATTATATGCTCCCCAAGAAGGTAGATCCTTGCTAAATATCAGATTCCAGTTATTTTCACCTACTTCGGCGTATAAGATATATCGTCCTGGTTCGATGGACTCGCCTTGTATAATAGTCTTCTGATATAGCACCAACTCTGTTGCTTCGTTGGCACCGAGTCTCCATACCTTATTATATGGCACCAGTGATCCGAATATCTCCCTATTCTTTTTGGCAGGCCGGTGGTAGCTGACTGTGGCCTTAGGAGTAATATCTTGATTATTATCCTTGAGATAGTTGGTATAAGCGCTATTGGCAGGGTAATGTGACATATCTAATGGTGATACATCGAGTGTGCTGAATTGTAAGGGGTTAAAATCGATCGGTATCCGCACCCGGGTATTTTCCCATTGTACGACTAGATGAACTAGGTCCTCTTCGATCTCATGGAAAGTCATGCTCAATGCCTCAATAGTCTCGTCGAGAGATTCTATTGGAACAGTTACCGACGCTACTACTTGATCTGGATCTCTATTGGCAATACCCCAGATGCCAGTCTCTGTTGAAACATGGATGGTCCATTTGTCTTCATTTACATCTGCAGCAAGGGTGTAATTGCCTGCTTGTAAGGTAGCATTACCGATACCTACAGGTTGATAGAAGCTAATTAGCGTCGCTTCGTTAGCTCCTAGTCTCCACTCGGACCCATGGGCTATGAGGTCTCCAAATATTTGGCGGCCCTTCATCTGTGGACGAGAATATACCAGCTTGATCTGCGGGGTAACATTTCTTTTATCGCCTTGCAGGTAATTACGATAGGCTACTTCTGCAGGATGGTATGCTACATCCATAGGGCTTGCATCGATAGGAGGCCACTTGGTGTCGCCTTGAGCCATTAATACGGTTGATGTTATACAGATGATAATAACAAGGTACAGTTGTTTCATACGAGCGGATTTATCCTTATTCGTTAAAATTATGTAAATAATGAACCGATACCTATTGGCGTTCCTGCTTTATCAGAATCTTAATAGTCTGTACTTGATTACATTTCTGACCCATTGATGATCATCTGCCGGTAGAACCTGATGCCATCTTCAAACTCTGATGCTCCGACTCGTTCATCTATTCCATGAAAACAGGTATAGTTATGTGGTGTGATATGGAATGGCGCAAAACGGTAGACATTGTCACTGATGGCCGTAAAATGTCGCGAGTCTGTACCACCAACCACCAAGCTAGGGCCTATTAACACATCTGTGAAGATCTGTTTAATCGACTTCTGTATGATATCATAAGCCTCAGAATCTATTGGAGAGACAGGAGAGGGGGCAGAGCCGCCACTGGCATAGTTGATTTGTACACGATCATCACCGATGGCATCAGTAACATGCTTCATCACGGTCTCTCGAGTCTCACCTGGTATAATCCTGAAATTGACTGATGCTCGCGCCGTGGTCGGGATCACATTGTCCTTTATGCCAGCTTCAAATATGGTTGGCGCAATAGTAGTGCGAACCGTAGATAATGCCGCTCCACCTGCCTCTTCATAAGATTTAAGTATAAGCCCACTAAGTATATCTGCATTAGCAAAGGCGATGCGGCTTTTGAGACCCATATGTGGCCCGATGGAGGTCATGAACCCCCTGAGTGCGGGAGTAATCTTCGGGTCAAATGGATTAGACTTTAATCGACCTATTGCGGCTGCTAAAACATCTATAGAGCTCTCTGCGGCAGGCGTTGAACTATGTCCACCTGCCATGTCTACTTGGAGCTCGAGTGTTTGATATCCTTTTTCAGCTATACCTATTAAAGCGATTTTCTCTTTGACACCAGGCACTAAATCTTGAGTAATCGCCTGACCTTCATCCAACACGAGAGCAGCACGGACTCCTTGATTCTTTAGATGATCTACAACGGCTATGGCACCATTGCCCAGTACCTCTTCATCATGTCCAAAGGAAAGATAGATACTCCGTTTAGGGGTATAACCTTCTTCGAGGAGTTGTTCTG
>CAZAXY010000134.1:0-5508 GCA_964489125.1 uncultured Saprospiraceae bacterium | reverse complement strand
TATTAATGGATAGGTATCAGCAAGAAACTTGTTGAATAGATCAAATTGGACAGAGTCGAATTCTGCCGGATCGCCAAATGAAACAGTGCGTATTGAGATCGCTTCAGCGAAGTGATCAACTACATCAGGGGAAATTTCTATCACGGGGACTGGCTCAACGTCCATCTGTTGAGAACTGAAGCTCACTGTACGAATGACAATCACGATTACAGCTATTATTAGGAGTGCTAATAGCACTAATAGTATCTTCTTCATCTGCTCAGAAAGATAGGAATTGGCCTATTTTATAGTGCGCCTTATTAATAGGAAAACCATGACGCCTTCTTATTCTCAACTTTTATCGGCATTAATATAGGATTATATGCTCTAAAAACATTAACTTTAAAGAGCATTCAACAACCCTGCAAAACCAAAAAATGTATCATCAAGTCATTGAGCCCGTTAGCTCTATCGAAGTAATCCACACGAAGTTTGACATGATCTGCCTCGTCGATGATGACCCTAATTCAATCTTCTTGCATACTTATTTCTTAAATGAGATTGGATATAAAGGAATCCTTAAACAGTTTAATTATCCACTTTCGGCTCTCAAAGAAATATTTGAGCTTTCCAGAGAGCGCTCAATATTAATTCTTTTAGATATTAACATGCCCCTTTGTACAGGGTGGGAATTTATTGATCGAGTCGATTCTGTGTGGAGCGCTATCCAACGAAATAATGTTACAATATGTGTACTATCTTCTTCTGTTCATCCAGCAGATCTGAACAGGGCTCATGCCAGACCATTAGTCCAGTGCTATAGCGAGAAACCGCTTGTAGCTGCAGATATGTCTTCTATTGTAAACAAGCTTGTAGCAACTTTTTAGTCGGCTACTTAGCATTTGATCTTTTAAGGTTGTAAAAAGAGGACAGAAATCCGGACTTGGATTCTGCCTACCTGACTGATCTCGGAATCATAGAAGTCGCCCCAACTTAATGTGCCGATTTTAACAAAGAGATAGAATAAAATTTCGATATCCCTCGCAGAGGCAACATATAAAAGGCATGCTTGTCAGTTGCTGACAGTAAGCCACTTATACATATGTAAATTAATCATTAACAGATCTCAAATCAGTTAACACAGAAATAAGCTTGGCTTAACATTGACGGTATAGTGCAACCATACCTTTGTGCATGAAATTAAAAATGTTTCTGTCAATATAATTCAAACTTAAAATGAGATTCCTGAACCTTTACATTTTTTCACTTTCAGTCATTGTATTAGCTATTTCATCTTGTAGCTCAGATAATGAGTGCAATACAGTATGTCCAGAAGGGACATTTCAATTGTTAGATTGTACTTGCATAGATGAGCTTGATCCTAGCAATTCAATCGAGAGTATTGATATTCGAGGTGAGATTAGCAGTGATCAGACTTGGACTACAGGAAGCATCTATATACTTAATGATCGAGTTACTGTAGTTAATGGGGCTACACTGACAATTGAACCTGGAGTGATTATAAAAGGTGTTGGCGGAACTGGTGCTGATGCATCTGCGCTGGTCATAGCAAGGGGATCTCAAATTAACGCATTAGGCACGGCAGAAAACCCCATTGTCTTTACGTCAACAGCTGATGGAATTCAATCAGGAGAGAATGTTGGAACGCTCAATCCTGATATTAATGGACTCTGGGGTGGACTCATCGTATTAGGAAATGCGCCGATATCTGCATCTAATGATTCAGGAGATGTATCAGAAGTACAGATCGATGGTATTCCTACATCAGATCCTAATGGTCTATATGGAGGAAATGATGCCAATGATAACAGTGGTACAATCAGATATGTCTCTATCAGACATGGCGGCACTAACATCGGAGAAGGCAATGAAATTAATGGTTTGACGCTCGGAGGTGTTGGCGCTGGTACAACAATAGAATTTGTAGAAGTCTTAGGAAACCAAGATGATGGAATAGAAATCTTCGGAGGTACAGTAAGTATAACTAATGCGCTTGTATGGAATTGTGGAGATGACTCTATGGATACAGATCAAGCGTGGAACGGGACGGTTGAGAATTTCATTATCCTGACTCCTACAGGAGGTAGTGCCTTTGAGCTTGATGGGCCTGAAGGATCCCTCTCTCAAGGACCTGGTCAGTTTACCAATGGCACTGTGTTCGCAGGCTCCAATATTGACCATCTTGCAGATTGGGACGACAGCACAAATTGTGGTATACAGAACATATACTTTTTTGGAATCGAAGCTGAATATGATGCTTCTGCAGGTTTTGAAACTTGGGGAGGTGACGGAACTGGTGTCAGCGGAGCATTTCAGTTTTCAGCTGAAGGAGGCTTTGATAGCGAGACATTAGTAGGAGCTGCTCCAATGGGCGAAGTAACCGAAGTAGAAACGCTGATGAATGCTGTTGGTGCGGATGTATCTGTCTTTGGATGGACTGTAGCAGCGCAGTCTGGGACTCTAGCAACTCTTGGACTATAATCACCCCTTAAATAATAGAATACTTAATGCTTACTAACATGAAACTATTTATAAAAGCAATATTAATTGGACTCTTGTTCTTAGGTGTCTCTTCCATGAGTGCTCAGAAAGGAATAGTTAGAGGTACAATCACTGAGGATGCTACTGGGGAACCTATGTTTGCAGTTACTGTAGCAATAGCTGAGACGGGTACAGGGGCTGTGACGGATTTTGATGGCAAATTCGAGCTTGAGCTTGATCCTGGTATCTATAATCTCGAGTGCTCGTCACTAGGTTTTAGTACACTTCAGATTACTGAAGTAGAAGTAAAGGCAGGTGAAGTTACTGTCTTTGACAATGTTAGATTGACAGCGGAATCTGAACTTATAGATGAAATTGTCATCACGGCAGACGTGGTTAGAAATACGGAGGCGGCCTTATTAACTATACAACGCAAGTCACCGAACTTGTTAAATGGTATATCAGCACAAACTTTTAAGAAAATAGGAGATGGAGATGCAGCCGCTGCAGTAAAAAGAGTCACGGGTGTATCTATCGAAGGCGGTAAATATGTATTCGTAAGAGGTCTGGGGGATCGATATAGCAAGACCATGCTTAATGGTACGGAGATACCCGGACTTGATCCAGATCGCAACAGTATACAGATCGACATCTTCCCAACTAACTTGATACAAAATCTCGTAGTACTCAAGTCATCAGTTGCTGAGATGCCGGCAGACTTCACTGGCGGAGTAGTTAATATTGAGACTAAGGACTTGCCCGAAGAAAGGATATTCGACATATCCTTTAGTCTTGGATTCAATCCTGACCAGCACTTTAATGATGAGTATGTTAGTTACGAAGGGGGCGCAACAGATTGGTTAGGATTTGATGACGGCACTCGCAGGATTCCACAAGCAGCAAGACGACCAGCTGTTATATCTCCGATCAATGGTGATAGCCCCGTAAGAGTGAACTCATTCTTAGGCCAGTTTGATCAAAATCTAGCTGCTCAACAACAACGGAGTTTCCTGGATTATAGCGTTGGTGTGACACTGGCGGATCAGATTGATCTTGGTGAGAGCTCTAATAGTCTTGGTTATATTTTTACTGGGTCATACAAGAACTCGACGAGTTTCCTCAATGATATACAGTATGGTGAGTTCCAGAATGCAGTATCACCAACAGACTTTGAGTTGGTATCAGCATCTCGGCAGAATGGTATTCTGGGTTCTAACAATGTTCTCTTAGCAGGTATGGCTGGCTTGGCTTATAAAACTAAGAATTCAAAATATAAATTGACCCTCATGCACCTCCAAAATGGAGAGTCTAAAACTGGTCAGTTTAGCACTGAGACTTTTGACGATGCCATTGGGCGATCTGATTTTGTAGGGGTTTCTGACAACTTGGATTATCAACAGCGTAGTTTGACCAATCTTTTGCTCCATGGTAAGCACGTTAATAATGATACGGGATGGGAATTGGATTGGAAACTTGCTCCGACAATTTCACTACTAGACGATCCAGATATTCGCAGCACTGCATTTTCAGTGAGAGGCGATGAGTTTATCATTAATGCTGGTGAGGGTGGAAATCCGAGTAGAATATGGAGGAATCTCGAAGAGATAAATGTTAATGGTAGAGTTGACTTTGCCAAAGACCTTAAGATTTCTCAACGAGAGGCTAAATTGAAGTTTGGAGGTAGTTACTTATTTAAGGAGCGTGACTATGAGATATTACAGTTCAACATCCAGTTCTTTGGTGCGCAGCCTGTATTAACGGGTGATCCTAATCAACTGTTAGAAGATGATAATCTGTATCCCAATGGCTCAGTGATCTTAAACTCAGGTAATGGTGATCCTAACCCTAATGAGTATAACTCTACTATCGATAATGCTGCAGCCTATGCGTCATTAGAGTTCGAGCCGGCAGAAAACCTTAAAGCTGTTGTCGGCTTAAGAGCTGAGAACTATATACAGAGACATACAGGTCGTGATCAATCGTTAAGATTTGTTTTGGAGGACGAAGAAGTTCTGAATTCGCTTGATCTATTCCCTTCAACAAACTTTATCTACTCATTGACTGAAAATCAGAATTTGAGAGTGTCATACTCACGTACTATTGCACGACCATCGTTCAAGGAGAATTCATTCGCACAGATATTAGATCCCCTGACAAATAGGATTTTTAACGGTGCACGATTCCCATTCGGTGAAGATCCGGTGACAGGAGAATTTGACTGGGATGGTAACATCAGAGAGACACGTATCAATAACTTCGATGTAAGATGGGAGTTATTTGGTACACGAGCACAGAATCTGTCGTTGAGTGCATTTTATAAGACGTTTGCTGATCCTATAGAATTAGTACGTATACCACAAGCTCAGGCGAGTAATGAGTTTCAGCCAAGAAATGTGGGTGACGGTCAAGTGTTTGGTGTTGAGCTTGAGTTTGGCAAAGCACTTGATTTTATCGGAGAGAGTTTTTCAAAGTTCTCAGTTAATGGTAATGTGACATTGGTGCATTCACAGATAGAGGTTACAGACTTGGAGTTTAATTCTCGGGTAGGATTTGAAAAAGAAGGAGAAACCATAGAGCGTACCAGACAGATGGCTGGACAAGCACCATACATTATTAATGCAGGCCTATCGTACAATGAGCCAGAGGCAGGATTAACTGCAGGTCTATTCTATAATGTAAAGGGGCCAACGCTCACTGTTGTTGGAGGAAGCTTATTCCCAGATGTATTTTCAGAGCCATTCCACAGTTTGAACTTTAGCATTAACAAGAGTTTTGGAAGATTCTCGATTTCTGTTCAAGCTGAGAATATCTTAAACGATCAGCGACAAGAGTTCTTCAGAGGATTCAATGCTGCTGATCAGATCTTCACGCAGTTTTCACCAGATCGATCATTTGGCTTAGGGTTGAGCTATTCGATCTATTAATTAAAGACTATACACACGATGTGTTACTAAGAGGTAAGCACAAGTATTTTAGAGGCTGTTCTACTCGGTAGTGCAGCCTCTTTTTATGTCAAGTTATATGGTT
>CAZAXY010000133.1:7010-8702 GCA_964489125.1 uncultured Saprospiraceae bacterium | reverse complement strand
GACGAGGAAACAATCACTCAAGTTGACCTGACTTTTACACCTCAGGGTGAGGGAGAGACAGTAACTGCAAGATGGTTTGATGCAGATGGTGATGGTACGGGAGCCCCAATTATCGATGATATAGAGTTAGCTGAAGGTGTCACTTATCAGTTGGGCATAACATTGACTAATACGCTTCCTTCTTCTCCTGAAGACATCACGGCAGAGATCATGGAAGAAGACGATGAGCATCAGTTTTTCTTTGCATTTACGGACGGCATATTTGCTGATCCCAATGGAGATGGTAATGTAGACAATGCAAATGACCCAATTATCTATAACGATACCGATGAAAATGGCCTTCCTGTAGGACTTTCTACAACATGGACAGCCGGCGGGCATACTGACAATCCTGGAACATTCAATGTGATATTGAAACATCAGCCCGATGAGAAGAGTGCTAATTCCAATGCTAATACAGGAGGAACGGATCTCGATATCACATTTTCATTGAGTATCGAGGAAGATGATGAAGAAGAGGAGGAAGTAATTAATGAAGTAGTATTCACTTTTACACCTCAAGGTGAAGGCGATGCGGTTACCGCCACTTGGTTTGATGCAGATGGCGATGGTGTTGGGGCACCGACTATCGATAGTATTATGCTGGCGGAAGGAGTTACCTATGATCTAACAGTATCGCTGACTAATACTCTTGGGACGGAGCCAGAAGATGTAACAGAAGAGATTATGGAAGAAGAAGATGAACATCAATTCTTCTTCTCATTCACAGATGGGATATTTTCTGATCCATCAGGTGATGGAAATGTAGATAATGGGTCTGATCCGATTAACTATAGCGATATGGATGATAATGGACTCCCTGTAGGCTTGTCTACATCATGGACAGCAGGAGGACATACTGACACCCCAGGAGAATTTAATGTTGTCCTAAAGCATCAACCCGGTCAAAAAACTGCCGCTTCTGACGTTAATGTTGGAGGGACCGACCTAGATATAACGCTACCACTTATTATCGAAGAGGGTAATGAAGAAGAAGAGGTCATCAATGAAATCATATTGACCTTTGTTCCTTTAAGTGGTGGAGATACGATACAAGGTAGATTCTTTGATGCAGATGGTGAAGGGGTAGGAGCTCCGACAGTTGAAGATATCAACTTGTCTGTTTCTACAGAGTATAATATGTTTATTACACTCACTAATACCTTGGGTGCAGAGCCAGAGGATGTCACTGAAGAGATTGAAGAAGAGGATGATGAACATATGTTTTTCTTCGAGTTTACCAACAATGCTTTTGGTAGTCCAGAGGGAGATGGAAATGTTGATGAGCGAGGCGACGCTGTCAATTATAATGATATGGATGAGAATGGATTGCCAGTTGGATTGTCGACCAATTGGGTCACAAGAGATATGTCAATTGTTGGTGGTAGCTTTAGAATCGTACTTAAGCATCAACCTGATCAGAAGACAGCAACATCAGATGTTTCTGTAGGAGGAACTGATGTAGATATAACAATTCCACTGAATGTTAATCTATAAGAAAATATAAAAGAGAAGGCAATTTGTGGACCCATTCATCTGTCTTAGATGAGTGGGTTCTTTAATTATATCAGAGTATAAACTGTATGTTGCTAATCGATTATCTCACTTCAATTTCATAGGATACTGCGATATCGGTATTCTCTCCAGCTCAGG
>CAZAXY010000133.1:2164-6910 GCA_964489125.1 uncultured Saprospiraceae bacterium | reverse complement strand
GGCAATGTGATGGCAGATAAGAGGCATCTTGTTAATGCTAATGTGATGATTGCAGAAGACGAAGCGTTTCTGGAGGATTATAAGACGCTTGCCAAGAGTGCGCAAGCCAATGGGTCACAATTATGGATGCAGATTAATCATCCTGGACGACAAGCGCCGAAGTATTTAGATCCAGCTCCAGTAAGTGCATCAGATGTGGCTATGCCCAGCAGTGTTTATATACAACCGACACCACTGAGCGAAGAGGATATATGGGATGTCATAGATCTATATGGTAACAGTGCACTCATGGCCAAGAAAGCTGGTATGACGGGCGTACAGATACATGGAGCCCACGGATACTTAGTGAGTCAGTTCCTTTCGGGATTAACTAATAAAAGAAAGGATCAATGGGGCGGAAGTCTTCAGAATCGAGCACGGTTTGCCCTGGAGATCTATCGTAATATCAGAGAGAAAGTAGGCGATGATTTTCCTGTTGGAATCAAGATTAACTCTGCAGACTTCCAGCGTGGCGCATTCACAGAAGAGGAGTCCATGGAAGTTATTAAAATGCTGGATGCAGAACAGATGGACTTAATAGAGGTGTCCGGAGGCACTTACGAACGTGCTGCCATGGTAGGCACTATGCAAAAGGAAAGTACCAAGAAGCGAGAAGCATACTTCATTGAATTCATTGCTAAGGTCAAAGAATTGGTGTCGACGCCGCTTATGCTGACGGGAGGATTTAGAACCCGACGAGTAATGCAAGAAGCACTAGACAGTAAGGCGGTGGACCTTATCGGATTGGGTAGGCCCTTTTGTATGTATCCGCACCTAGCTAAGGAGCTAATCGATGGATCTCGCAATTACTGTAGCGGCCCGGATGTCCGTACAGGAGTTGATAAGATTGATATGAGTGGTATGCTTGTTACTCCATGGCATATGTTTCAATTACACCGGATAGGCCAAGGCTTAGCGCCTGATCCAGATATGGATCCATGGATGGTTTATGAGAAGATCACTGGCAAATCTCGACCAACGGCATAAGTATTAAATATTTGTGAATGCCCAACACTAAAGGCTTAGATCACGTCTTATTCACGTATCATCCCCAATAATTTGATCTTTAACCTTGATATATAGACGTATTTCATATTGCTTGATTGCTTCGATTATGACGCTCCTACTCATTGTAGATTGGTGTAATGCTCAGACTTCAGTAGCTAATGACAGAGATTGGAAACTTATGAAAGAAACAGCGCAATATTCTATCTATGCTCGCAAACTCCACAGCTCAAAATTTAAAGAAATAAAGGTCAAAGGACGTATTCAATCGTCTTTATCTGCTTTAGTAATGGCACTCGAAGACATCGATTATCAAAAACAGTGGGTATTGCGCACGCTGGACGCATATGAAATAGAACAACTTGGTGTTGGGAAGTATCACTTCTACCTCAGTACGGATATGCCATTTCCGGTGTCCGATCGAGATTTAGTCTGTTACTATGAGCGAACGCAAGATCCTGATACAAAGGTAGTTACCACCAAATCTTATGCAACCCCAGAGTTGATACCTAAACAGAAGAATCTTGTTCGGATCCCTTCATTTAACTCATACTACATCCTATCACCAGAAGACGAGGGGTGGTTAAATATGGAATATTTCCTAAGGATAGACCCAGGAGGGGCACTTCCTGCTTGGGTAGTCAACTTAGCAGCAACAACTGGCCCTAATAGCACAATGCGCGCACTCTACAAGGTGATAGCTTCTGGCAAATATGACGATGTTATCGTGGAAGGAGTAGTAGAGCCATAATTCCAAATATTAGTTGAGACATCAAGTTTTTACTCTTATCCTATCTTTCCTCTTATAGTAGACTAAGACCATGGCTCAATTCATTTTTCAGTTGGTTGTGGATTTACTGTATTAAACAGATCATTGGATACAGAACATTGTATTTTTGCATGCTAATATTTAATCATGCAGATAGTTAACGGTTCTTACAGGTTCAGCGGCGAGGTAGATGCCCTGGAAGTAGTGGAGCAGTATGGCTGCCCACTTTATGTTTATGATTACGATATCATCGAGCGTCAATATAAACGATTGACAGATGCATTTAGTGGAGTGAAACTCAAGATAAACTATGCGTGCAAATCCTTAACTAACGTCAATATTCTCAGATTAATCAGGCAATTAGGAGCGGGACTAGATGCCGTTTCTATTCAAGAGGTTAAACTTGGTTTGCATGCAGGATTTACTGCAGATGAGATATTGTATACGCCTAATTGCGTGAGCTTTGAAGAGATTGAGGAGGCCGTAGAGCTTGGGGTAAAGGTTAATATTGATAACATTAGCATCTTAGAGCAATTTGGACAAAAGTACCCTTCATACCCGATATGTGTAAGGATAAACCCACACATCATGGCTGGCGGGAACTCTAAGATTTCAACAGGTCATATTGATTCTAAGTTTGGAATATCCATGTATCAACTTCCTCTTGTAGAACGAATTGTCAAGGCTACAGGGATGAATGTTGAAGGCCTTCACATGCATACAGGATCTGAAATCCTCGATTCACAAGTATTCTTAAATGGTGCTGAGATCCTATTCAATGCAGCTAAATCATTCGATGAGTTGACATATATCGATTTCGGTAGTGGCTTCAAGGTGTCCTATAAGGATGATGGAATAGAAACTGATATCGAGGACTTAGGCGAAAAGATCACTAGGCGTTTCAAAGCCTTTTGTAAAGAATACGGGAGGGAGCTAACATTGAAGTTTGAGCCTGGCAAATATTTGGTCAGTGAGGCGGGATATTTTTTCGTTAAAACAAACGTAGTTAAACAAACGACGTCCACTGTTTTTGCAGGTGTCGATTCAGGCCTCAATCACTTGATAAGACCTATGTTTTATGATGCTTATCACAAGATTATTAACGTCAGCAAGCCAGAAGCCAAGAGCAGAATCTATACGGTAGTTGGGTATATATGCGAGACAGATACATTCGGGATTAATCGTAAGATCAATGAAATCCAAGAAGGCGATGTTCTTTGTTTCAAGAATGCAGGAGCCTACTGCTATCAGATGAGTTCGAATTATAATTCGCGATTTAGGCCCGCAGAGGTTCTTGTTTATCAGGGCCAAGCTCATTTGATCAGAGAACGAGAGACTTTTGCAGATTTACTGAAGAATCAAGTTGAGTTATCGAATCTCATCGAGGTTCCAGCAGTCGTTTCTTAAAGGACGATGTATTCGACCGTTGAAAGGATTTGAACAGACAGAGTTATTATCAAGACAAGATTGAAAGAATAGCAGATGAAGGATTTAGCATCCAGGTATGACCCATCCATCGTTGAAGAGAAGTGGTATAAACATTGGGAAGAAAGTGGTTATTTCCACTCAGAACCAGATGAACGTGAGTCGTATAGCATAGTCATACCGCCCCCGAATGTTACTGGCGTACTTCATATGGGGCACATGCTGAATAATACAGTGCAAGATATCCTGATTCGCAAAGCTCGGCTCGATGGCAAGAATGCATGTTGGGTACCAGGCACTGATCACGCTTCGATAGCGACAGAAGCCAAGGTGGTCCGTATGCTTCGTGAGCAGGGTATTAAGAAGTCTGATTTGACCCGAGAAGAATTTCTTAAACATGCTTGGGCATGGACAGATAAGTATGGGGGAATAATACTTAAGCAATTAAGAAAATTAGGCGCATCATGCGATTGGGAACGCACGGCGTTTACTATGGATGAACCGCGGTCAGAGGCTGTGATTCAAGCTTTTGTAGATCTATACAATCGAGGAAAGTTATATCGAGATTACCGAATGGTTAATTGGGATCCAGAAGGGCAGACCGTACTATCTAATGAGGAGGTCCTACATAAGGACGAAACAACCCGACTGTGTCATGTCAAGTATCAAGTCGAAGGAACAGATGATCATATAGTTATTGCTACTACTCGTCCTGAGACTATCATGGGAGATACCGCCGTAGCAGTGCATCCTCAAGATGAACGCTATGAGAAGTACAAAGGCAAAAATGTTATTGTACCGATCGTTAACAGGACAGTACCGATCATTTTCGATGACTATGTCGATCGGGAGTTTGGTACTGGAGCGCTCAAAATAACTCCAGCACATGACCCTAACGACTTTGAGATTGGTAAGCGACATAACTTAGAGACTATAGATGTTCTCAATCCTAATGGGACCTTAAGTGAAGCTGCACAAGTTTATATTGGGGATGATCGGGTTATCGCTCGTAAGAAAGTCATTAAGCAGCTCGAAGCAGAGGGATATATAGACAAGATTGAAGATTATACACATAGTGTCGGTCGATCAGAGCGGACGGATGCGGTAGTCGAGCCGCGGTTATCTCTACAGTGGTATGTAGACATGAAGTCTATAGCAGAACCTGCATTAAAGGCCGTGATGACCGATGATATCAAGTTTCATCCAGAGCAACAAAAAAACACCTATCGACATTGGATGGAAAATATCCGAGACTGGTGTATCAGTAGGCAGTTGTGGTGGGGCCACCGGATACCAGCTTACTATGTTGGCGATGAAGTAGTTGTCGCTACGACGGCTGAAGAAGCACTTAAATTAGCACAGAACAAACTTGGCAGTCAGATCACAGCCGATGACCTCAGGCAAGATGAGGATGTCTTGGACACCTGGTTCAGTTCTTGGCTTTGGCCAATTACATGTTTTGGCGGGTTTAATTCAAAAGAGTTAGACTATTACTATCCCACATCTAT
>CAZAXY010000133.1:0-2064 GCA_964489125.1 uncultured Saprospiraceae bacterium | reverse complement strand
GCTGCGAATAAGCTTGCTATTGAGTGGATCGCACAAAAAATGGACGCCACTATAGCAGATATAGAATCGGATTATGCCAGCTATAAGCTTTCTGATATGACTATGAAGCTGTATTCCTTCATATGGAATGACTTCTGCTCTTGGTTCTTAGAAATGATCAAGCCAGATTATGGCAGCCCAACCGATAGCGAGACTTTAGCTGCTATACTAGCCATATACGAGCGCATTTGTATTGCGCTTCATCCCCTGATGCCATTCGTAACAGAAGAGATCTATCATAACCTTACTGATAGGGAGGCTGGCGATGATTGTATCATAGCGACTTTTCCTTCAGCGCAGCATGTCGATTCAGAGCTACTAGCAGATTTTGAAGTGCTTAAGCGATTAGTTTCAAAGGTGCGAGACACGAGAAATGCTAATCAACTCAAGCCCAAAGAACCATTAAAACTCTATGTCGAATCAGGTGCTAAGACTTTTTTAGTCAAGCCGGAGTTGATTAACCTTGTGCAGAAGATGGCATTCGTTGAGAACTTTGAAGTGATTGATGAACTGCCCGATAACGGTTCAGCTTTTATGTCTGATAATGAGAAATACTTCTTGCAGTTTGAGGTTGAAATCAATGTCGAGGAAGAGCGCAAGCGCTTACAATCAGAATTGGACTATGCTAATGGATTCGTACAATCGGTAGAGAAGAAGTTGAGCAACGAACGCTTCGTTCAGAATGCACCTGAAGCTGTCGTTAATAACGAACGAAAGAAGCTTGCTGATGGTCAGGAAAGGGTGAGGATACTAGAAGAGTCTTTGGCCAAACTGGCCTAATCTATAATTGCGTTCGCAATATACTGAATGTCTCGTCCGAGCTTATTTTTACTCAAGGTGTTACCTAAAGATGGTGAATCAACTGAAGCTAAGGAGCTAACTGTAATTTGTAATTCACTGGATGTAGTGATGCTATATGCCTGCCGTTCCTTTAAAAGTTGTTGAGCATAGGCAAATTTCTGGTAATTAGGCCCGAATATAATTGGGACTCCATAAGGCACTGCCTCCTGAGCACTGTGTATGCCTCGACCAAATCCACCACCTATATAGGCAATACTGGCATATCGATAGAGATATTTTAGTATTCCGATTCGATCGACGATTAGTATTGGATCATCAGCTATCTCTTCTATCAGAGAATAAGTCATACTTCTTCCTATATGATTTCTGATCATGGCGATCGTCTCATCATCAATATAGTGCGGAACAATAAGTAGTTGATGGGTTTTGATTAACTCTACATAGATAGGGGCGAAAATCTCAATATCTTCTCGATGAGCGCTGCCTAATATCAAGGTTGGGCGCCTATTGCAGAATTTTTCAATAAGCTTATCTTTCCATGAACTGTCAGCGTAGTTTAATGCAGATAAATACCTCAGTGATTCTGTCAACTTAACATTGCCCAGATTCTGTTGCTCCCTGAAGTATTCAAAGCTCCCTTGGTCTGAAGTGGTTATCAATGAAGCATGATCAAAAGCAGGCCTCCAAAGTGCCGCCCACAGAAGTTTTAAGCGTTTGGAGCGATCTATAGTAAGTTCGATCAGATATAATCTGATCTCTCTCTCAATTATAACTCGGAGAAGGTTAGGCCACATAAAATTGTGAGCAATCACTATTCGATCTGGGTTGATCTCGTTGAGATACCTCTGAACTTTTGAATACTGATCGATTGGAGTGTAGCTTAGCGTAGACCATAGATGTGGTTCTTTTTTCAACATGATATATCCACTATCAGAGAAGAAACTCAGGTGAATATTGCTTGATGATCTCACTGCAGAAATAACTGGTTTTATACTTTCGTATTCACCTAATGAGGGGCAGACAAAAAGGATGTTCAACTTTTCAGCCTGAGAGCTTAGACCTTGTGTTACAGGGGTTTGCCTTAGTTTTGCCCACTCCCTAATTGAGGATTGGAAAGGAATGATTCTGTTGATACCAATAACACTGCTAACGAACCACCCACTAACTGTATAAATTATCTTTGATTTCAATATATAAGTTGCTCTCTTGCTGCAATATAGATTG
>CAZAXY010000132.1:0-8707 GCA_964489125.1 uncultured Saprospiraceae bacterium | reverse complement strand
CGGATGCAATAACTACTCTAACGGACCCAGATGGGCCTAACTGGACGATATCAGGAGGGACGATGATGTGTCCAGCACCACAAGCCCCATTCGTCACTACGTGGGTCACCACCGCTGCTGATACCAAGATTGAAATACCAACCAACTCCTCCTTTATGTACGATTATGATGTCGACTGGAATTATGATGGCGTCACTTTTGACACAGATACATCAGGGGTAACCGGGAATGCCATACATGACTATATGATCGGAGATACCGTACAGGTGGCTATACGAGGCATTTTCCCTACGATACGTTTTAATGGTATTGACGAGAGCGAAAAAATCATTGATATTAATGCTTGGGGCGACATTGATTGGGAGTCTTTTGAGCGATCATTTTTAGGTTGTAGTAATCTAAATTCTAGCGCTACAGACATCCCTGATCTTAGCAACGTAACAAGTATGGAATTAATGTTCTTTAACGCAAGAAATTTTAATACTGATATAGGTGGCTGGAATGTTCAAACCATAACTAATATGCGGCAAATGTTCCAAGGAGCAACTGTTTTCAACAGTGATATTAGCGATTGGGACGTACGAAATGTAACTGACATGAGTCTTATGTTCACAAGTGCGACTGCTTTCAATATTGATATTGGCGAATGGGACGTACAAAACGTCACCGATATGAGCGATATGTTCTCTAGGGCAGAGGCATTTAATTCAGATATAAGCGATTGGAACGTACAAAATGTCACTAATATGAACGGTATGTTCTCATCAGCAAGTTCATTCAACTCAGATATAAGCGATTGGAACGTACAAAATGTCACTAATATGAACAGTATGTTCACTAGAGCAACAGCTTTTAACTCAGTTATCAGCAATTGGAACGTACAAAACGTCACCGATATGAGCAATATGTTCTCTAATGCTACAGCTTTTAACTCAGATATCAGCAATTGGAACGTACAAAATGTCACAACTATGGATGCCATGTTCAATCGAGCCACTGTTTTCAACTCAGATATTAGCAATTGGAACGTACAAAATGTAACCGGTATGAGCAATATGTTCAGTGATGCCACAGCCTTTAATTCTGATTTAGGCAATTGGGATGTTCAAAATGTAATCTCTATGTCTTCGATGTTCTCAGGGGCAACGGTATTCAACTCAGATATCAGCAATTGGAATGTCCAAAATGTAACCTTTATGGGTGGCATGTTCAATCAAGCCACTGTTTTCAACTCAGATATAAGCGATTGGAACGTACAAAATGTAACCGGTATGAGCAATATGTTCCGTGATGCCGCAGCTTTTAATTCTGATTTAGGTAATTGGGATGTTCAAAATGTAATCTTTATGTCTTCGATGTTCTCAGGGGCGACGGTATTCAACTCAGATATCAGCAACTGGAATGTCCAAAATGTAACAAATATGATTACAATGTTCGCTGGGGCAGCGGCATTCAACTCAGATATCAGCAACTGGAACGTACAAAATGTTACTAGTATGTTCGCTATGTTCGCTGGGGCAACGGCATTCAACTCAGATATCAGCAACTGGAGCGTACAAAATGTTACCAATATGCAGTCCATGTTCTCAAGGGCGACGGCATTCAACTCAGATATCAGCGAGTGGAACGTACAAAATGTTACTAGTATGTTCGCTATGTTCGCTGGGGCGACGGTATTCAACTCAGATATCAGCGAGTGGGACGTACAAAATGTAACCAATATGAGAGGCATGTTCTTTGATGCCACAGCTTTTAATTCTGATTTAAGTAATTGGGATGTTCAAAATGTAACCAACATGGCCTTTATGTTAGATAGCACGGCGATATCTATCGAGCAGTTGGATACAATACTCATAAAGTGGTCTGCGCTTGAAGTAGAGGATAATATATCATTAGGCGCTGCTGGACTGAGCTACTGCAACGGTGCCGATGCCCTATCGAGTCTAATGATGGATCACAACTGGACACTCACAGGCGCTACGGAGGAGTGTCCAGAATTTGATCTAGCCTTGACTAAATTGACTTCTACTACACAAGTCACTTTGGGCGATAAAGTCTTTTATACGATCAATGTGGCTAATCAAGGAATTGATGATGCTCAGAACATCGTGATTACAGACTATATTCCTGCTGGACTGACCTTCTTGGCAGCAGACAATACTGGTTTAGGATGGACAGGAGCAGATGGCACTACCGACGGTGTGATTACTAATAGCATGATTACAGATTTGGATATAGGTCAAGCCACTTCTATCTCTTTAATATTGACTGTAACTGACTTAGATGCTAATCTCACTAATGCTGCCGAAATATCTTCTGCTCAGAATAACAATGGCCTAAACCCGCCGGATGCAGATTCTAATTTTGATGGCATCAATGATGACATGGTCGTGGATCGTACTGGAGCTAATGATCATGTCACTATAGACAATACTCCTGACGATGAGGATGATCATGATATTGCTATTGTTACAGTAGCCCAATTAGATTTAGCCTTAACAGTATTGACTTCTACTACCGAAGTTAGCCTAAGCGATAAGGTTTTATACACAATTAATGTGGCTAACCAGGGAGTTGTTGATGCTCGGAATATTGTTATTACGGATTATATTCCTGCTGGCCTTACCTTCTTGGCTGCAGATAATACAGGTTTAGGATGGACTGGAGCAGATGGCACGACTGATGGTATTATTACAAATAGTAATATTACCGATTTGGATATAGGGCTATCAACTTCAATCTCCTTAACATTAACTGTTACTGACTTAGATGCTAACCTCACTAATGCTGCCGAAATATCTTCTGCCCAGAATGACAATGGCCTAAACCCTCCTGATGATGATTCTTCTTTTGACAATATTAATGATGATATGGTCATTGATCAAACAGGGTCCAATGACCATGTAACGGTAGATAATGCTACAGGCGATGAAGATGATCACGATATTGCCATTGTAACAGCAATACCTGCGCAGATCATCATCACACAATCTGGAGACACCACGATTACCACAGAGGCTGGCACAACAGATGAAGTAATGATCAGACTATCAAGAATGCCGAGCTCTGATGTCATAGTCAATGTCACTGTAGATGACTCTACAGAGGGCGTTCTATCATTAGGAAATGTCGCTGCATCTATAGGTCAAAGAGACATTCCTACCTTAAAAAGTAATACTGACACTGGTATAGAAATCACATTCACGACAGGAGATTGGGATATCCCAAGGCCTGTGATTGTTACGGGCATCGATGATGAAATCGTAGATGAAGACATCACCTATAATCTATCTGCTACTGTGGATGATGCCAGTTCTGATGATGACTATGACGGTGTAAGTAGCACTATATCTGTCACTAATCAGGATGATGGTGAGCCATGTCTAACTAACACTCCAACGATTAGCTCAGTAGACGTGATCAACTCGGTATTATGCGGTTCGTTCGCAACGGGTGAGATCATTATCAACATTGCTGGATCTACTGATAACATAGAGTACTCAATAGATAATGGAGCTACATGGACCTCCAGTAATAGATTTACAGATCTCGATGGAGATACCTATGCTGTCCTAGCCAGATTTAACAATGGTAATACGATATGTACTATTGATGAGGCTCTGATGACAGAGCTAGTATGTGTCATAGATCTGAGCTCGGATGCAAGTAGAACTGCGCTTACTGATGCACTGATCAGCGGACCCTCACACCTATGCCCTAACGAGACTGGTACTTATCAATTTACGGATAGTGTCGTCATGTGCGTGACACTAATTGATGTAGATCCGATATCTATGGAATCTAGAGAGCGAGATTCTTGCTTTATGTCCGCTGTTGTACCCGATGCACAGAGTTATATCTGGTTTAGCTCTGAAGAAGACGTGACAACTGTCGAGACTGCTACTGACCTGTCTCCTCTCCTAACGATCGATCATTCAGGAGTAGCAGATAGCACCGACCTAGTACTGTTTATCACTGATAGTAGTGGCGACGTCTATAGCATCAACCAGACTGTACATCTACTGACAGAGCAAGAGTGTAGTCTCTATCAGTGCCTGCAGTCCGCTCATGTCAGCCGAGAGGACATGATCAACAATAATGTGCCTACTCTCGTCACGATGCAGGAGGAGATTACCTCTGATGGCTTAGTACAATTTAGAACCACATTTGATTTTAGGGCTGGTGATAACATAGAGCTGCAAGCTGGTTTTGAAGTGGAATCAGGGGGTACTTTTGTGGCCATAATAGAAGGTTGTGATGTCAACGACCCTACAACTAAAGATTAATCATTAATCAGTTAATAAGACTTTTAAGAGCCCAATGTTATTCAGTTGGGCTCTTATTTTAGAATTAATCACTGATGCATGTAAGCTCAGCATACTCAATTATTATCTAAGTATATGAAGATGTGATAGGTTTTACGACTGAGATTAACTGTAAATAGAAGTTGCGCAAGCTATTAAGAAGAGGCAGATAATACTAGCTCTTCCTCCGCTCATCGCCAAAAGAATACCATTCATAACATCACTATGACCATTAGTAAAAGGAGTCGTACAAATAATGAGAATTCCTACTATCCTTATAGTGCATCAACCAAATTATTGTGCTTTATTCAATTCAGTATTTAAGAGTGTATGATGGGCAGAGAACAATTCTGTTGAACATCTTCGGAGATGATCCTGCTGATCATTAATTAATTATCTCCTCACGATTGAGATAGTATCAATCAAAAGAGTGAATCCGTGGAGCCCAACAAACTGAGGTTGGGCTCTTTTTTATATTTGCATCAATGGGGTGTATAAGTGCGCTCTCTAAAATGGGATACTTATACTGCTGCCATGCTTCAAATTCCAACAGGTGGTCTAAGTCTACATAATGGCACAGAACACTCTTATGTCGATGTGAGTACTGGTTCTACAATGTCAGAAATTGTAGACATGAATAATGTTGGTATAGATGAGATCATCGCACTGTATGGACAAGCTAATGAATCTATCAGGAGTTATTCTGCTATCCGGGGCTAAAAGCGTCAGCACCAAGACCAAATTTGGCTCAACTGTTCAAAGGGGTCATTCTTCAAGTCCAAAAACATTTCTAAAAATACTGTTAAGGAACTAAGATGCGTTTCCCCATTCACTGGTAAGTCTACTCCTATTAGACTATCAGCATTTGCTAAGTAGCTGACATTCTTGAGGCTAAAAATCCCCTAAAGTATAGTCGAGATTAATTGTGTTAATAAGTGGTTAAGAATTGATTTGCAAGTGACCTTCGCTAGATCACAGCCATAATATGAGGGTAATTCTATTATTAACAATAACACAGTTTAACGTAATGAAAAAGTTTAGCTTATTTATGCTAGGCCTATTGGCCCTAACCCTATTCCAAAGTTGTGGAGATGACGAACTTCCAACAACTACAATTGACACTCCTGCTGCAGCACCATCTGCCGCAGAACTACTCTTAAACAGTATTCGCGTAGATGGAGGAATTCCATTTGATGTAGACAATCCTGCCCTAACCTTCACTGATTCTCAGAATGTCTTTTTACCAAGTGTTCTTGGTATTGACTTTAGAATTGATAGAAGCGTAGTACCAGCAGGTCCTACTGTAAGGCTACCAATGTTCCAAGGATGGGAAAGTCTTCCTGATGGCTCTGTAAGAGAAGGTTTTTATGTAATCACTGAAGCTTCAGACAGAGATTTAGCAAGAGACCTAGGAGTTATTTTCGCACCAAGAATGGCTAATGCTATTGGTTCAGGTGGTGAGTCTAACTCACGTTGGTCTGAGGACGGACGTCTAATATTCGAAGGATGGGTAGATTTTTCTCCTACAAGATCTCTTGTAGCTGGTGATTTTGAAGATGAACTATTCGGATTTCCACCAGAAGTAGCGAACCCTGGAGCGATCGCATCTGACGACTGGTCTTCGTATGTTGTTCTACCTAATTCTAACATAGTCATTAACGCTCAGATGGTTGCTAATAGCACAGGTATCCATGACAGAATCCCTAACCCTAATGGCAATAGTCAAGCTGATGAAGATGATTTAAATAACCCTAACATCTCGTTTGATCAAGCTTCTGTAGTGCTACAATTGTTAGACGGATGGCATGATGACAGACCATATTATTTCCATATAGTTACGGATGCTTCAGACCCAGCACCTTCTGCTATTGAGTTAGGTGTATTTGCACCAAAGCTTGCTAACCTCCCGACATTTGGTGTTTTCCCAGGTGGATCAATGTTACCATTCAGTCCGACAGCTAACGGAAGAACATTTGATAACGGTGATGGACTTGGTGTACAAGGATTAAATACAGCATCACTATCTGATCGCCAGGTACAAGATCCGACTAATACATTCCCTATCGATCCTGACGATGAGCGTTATGCTCCGATGTGGGATGCTCATGTAACTGAATTCACTATTCCAGAGGATCAGCGTCCAATATTGACAGGATTTGATCAAATCAATGACTTATTGGAGCAAGGGATTCTGATTCCGTTCAGAGGAAACATTAACCCAGTACCATTAGCAAATGAGCTTTCTGATCTACTGACTGCGACAGGTGCAATTATCAATTGCCCAGTAATCACTCAGCCAGGTCCAAGCGTAATAGGAACTCAAATCGGTCAACCAAGAAACTAAGCATAGTTTTTTAGTTCTCATAGTTAAGTTTGACGAGGGGGCCTCAATAGGAGGTTCCCTCTTTTCTATTCTAATACAACCGTAGCAGTATTGTCAAATATCAAGTTTAGATTTGATTGACTATATCGAGTACTATGAAAACCGTCCTTATCGCAAGCAATACTGACGGAATCAGTATAATTGCTGTGCAACAGCTTGCCCAAAAGAGCCATTTTATAACTGTCCTTGGTAGAAATTGGTTGAATCAAAAGCTATGAAAAAATGGTACGAAACCTTATTTGAAAACGCAGCGCATCACTATGATCAAGAACGCAACCATTACGATGATCAATCCTTGACAGAATATCGAGCCATTATTGATACTGATTTTGGCAGTATAATAAAAAGTGTAGATAACAGTCTTGAAAAATCAACCAGAGTTGACAAATAAGCTAATCATGAAACATAATATACCTAACGATATCATAGCCCTGCGTCATGAACTCCACTCTAAGCCTGAGGTCTCCAACAGTGAGTACCAGACTGCTGAAATCATCAAGGAATATCTTTTGCAACACAATCCGACAGAAGTCATTACAGGCATTGGCGGTGCTGGACTCGCCGCAATCTATCAATTCTCAGATGAGGGAATGACTATAGTCATCAGATGCGAACTCGACGCCCTCCCAATTCAAGAACAAAATGATATAAGCTACCGCTCGGCGCATGAAGGAGTATCTCATAAGTGCGGGCATGACGGACATATGGCTATCGTGAGCAGTCTGGCAGAATGGCTAAGCCATACATCTCTTAATTCTGGCAGAGTAATCCTTCTCTATCAACCCGCCGAAGAGAATGGTCAGGGTGCGGAGCGAGTGCTACAGGATGAGAGGTTTAGAGAACTACAAGCTGATTATGTATTTGCATTGCATAATCTGCCTAAAGAACCTATGCACGAGATACTGTTGATGAACAAGGGCTTCTCAGCTGAGGTACAAAGTATGATCATAAAACTTACCGGTAAGGAGTCCCATGCTGCTGAACCAGAGAATGGCATCAACCCTACTCTCGCCATCTCCCAGATTGCAACAGAACTATCACATCTTGCTGTACCTCAACCTAAGGAGGACTCTTTTGCAGTGTTGACTCCTGTGCATATCAATGTAGGTCAACCATCATACGGCATCTCTCCTGGAGCTGGTGAGATTCATTATACCATCAGAACCTGGAATAAACATGAGATGAAACTCCTCAAGTCTAAGATCCTGAGGATCATTTCTGCAGCCTGTGATATGCACCAGCTCCAATCTGATATAGAATGGTTAGAATACTTTCCCGCGAGCATCAACGATCATAACAGCAACGAGCTCATCAAGCAGGCTGCAACGGACAATGACTTCAACATTACCGAAAAAAACTATCCATTTAAGTTTGGCGAAGACTTCGGGTGGTTTTCGGATCATTACAAAACATCCATCTTTGGATTAGGCGCAGGCATTGATACTCCAGCACTTCATAATGCTGATTACGACTTCCCTGACGAGTTGATCGCAACTGGATCAGCTATGTTTAAGGAAATTATTCTGAAAATAATAAAAGAAGATTGAGAAAAACTCTTGTAAACTCTGCACATTGATCTTGCAATATCAGACCAACAATTAAACATTATGCCTTTTTTGAGGAATCAGATATACAACAAGAGTACTACATATGACCTCTTATTGACGACCTGTTTTAATAGATAGCCAGCTTTATCTCTTAATTCAGCGTGTCGCCTACCTAGCATATCTTAACAACCCTTGGTTAATTTGAGGGCTTTTATGCTAAGCTCTTGTCATTTAGACACATAATGAGAAAAAAAATTGTGTACCCTACAAATCATCTACGTCTAATCACTGTAACCTTTTTAGAAACCATTTTAGAGCAAACGAAATGAAAAATTTATTAATCCTTATCCTCGCACTACTTGTTTCTGGAGTAGCATTCGGCCATGATGTCGAATTAAGATTTACAGAAAATAGAGTAGAAGGAGATCTCTTATTCATAGATATTGACATTAAAGCAACTGACTACGACTTCA
>CAZAXY010000131.1:0-8894 GCA_964489125.1 uncultured Saprospiraceae bacterium | reverse complement strand
TATGTTGTGCGACATATCTGCCACTATACATGGCAGCATTGAGGCTACCCATCATGATGTGATCACCGCAATTGTAGATGCCTCTTTCCAATTCGATTTTATCCGGGGTGAGTTCAAACTGGATATCTGATACATCTGGCAGAGAATATGGAATGTCATATGAGGTGATCAGATTGAGCTCTCCTTTTATTCCCATATCTTTTAATTCTTTTTTGATCCTGTTCAGAAGGACGTCACTGTCGAGGCTGTGATCATCCAGAACCGTGGTAGATAGTATCGTTTTTCCCTGTGGGTGAGGTATGAGATTAGTGGGATAATAGTAGTTATTGATGATTCGATCTGGATTGGCTGAGAGGGTGATAATCTTGTCACTATAACTTGACTGATCAACTTCAAAATAGTAATTAATCGATCTCTTCCATTCAGTAGTTACTTTGGAGGGTAGGACATGTTTGAGATCGGTAGCTATAATCGTATGATTAGAAGAAATGCTTCTTCCATCAGATAACGTGATATATCCAGGTTTAACAGCCTTCACAGAAGTACTAGTATGAATGCTCGTATGTCGAAGTTTGCTTGTGAGCTGGTCTGTTATTTTCTGCATCCCACCTTTAGGGATTACACTACTGCCAATCCCAAACATTTTAAACAGAAATTCAAATAGTCTCGATGAGGTATGAAGATCTGTTTCTAAAAATATGCCTCCGAAGAATGGCCTATAGAATCGATCAATAATTCGATCCGAAAAACCGAATTTGTGTAGGTAATTAAGAGTGCTCGTTTCTTCTTCATTGAATATCGCTGTAAGTGATTTCTTCTTAAGCCTTACAGAGAGTTGCAAAGTCTTGATCTTATCCTTAATAGATGAAAGCGTCGGATCAAATGAATCGAGCCAAAATGTTGATGAACTGAAGGGGTCACCAATCCGCACCGTCTTTCCTTGATAAGACACACGTGACCCAGATAAGAAGTATTGCAAGTCGAGCTTATTATAATCCAAATAATGCTGAGCCTCTGGATAAGCTGTCAGCAATACTTGAAATCCATGATCATATGGGTAATCATCAATGTAATCCGTTCGAACTCTCCCGCCCAATCGATCCTCTTTTTCAAAAATTGCGGGTTTAAGGCCAGCTGACTCGAGCTCCAATGCTGCAATAATCCCACTAATACCTCCTCCTACAATATGTACAGATCGCTCCATATTGACATACTTAATTCTGCGAAAAATACTGTTTATATACTCTCTTGCGAGGAAAGAATGCACCAAACATGAATGGCCGAATGATTATAGTAAGTAAATGACTCCCGCATGAGTAAGTCATCTTATCTACTATGCGTGATCGATCCTGACTGATGTGCTCTACAATATGTTCATGTCTCCAAGACTTTAGCGGCCATGGTAGTATAGTTCCAATATCCACAAACCATGCCCGTTCTTCATTGTGCCCATCCTCTATGATGTCGGACTGCCAAGTGAACTTAGCTGGAAATGTAAAGTTGAGAACGACTTGATCCCCTTTTTTAGATCCAGTAAACTTATGGATCTCCATACCAATAGGAGGCCTCAACGCTTCAAATAAGTTGCGATCGAACCGACTCATTACATCAAGATAATAACCATCTACCTCTGTAGCCAATCGTAAGGTCATATGTATATAACTCAGATGAATATGCTTAGTTTGGTATCATCATCTGCTTATTATTTTTTTACTTTCAAGTGATGCCCAATAGACAACTGCTATATGCTCCGTATCAGCTCACCTCAGCTCTCCCTTTCGGAACAGCCCATGGCACACGATCTCATACAGACATAGTAATCGTTCAACTCATTGACGGCGATTTTATAGGATTAGGTGAAGCCTCCATGCCGCCTTATTATCCAGAGAAACAACACCATATGTTGGAATTCATGAGTAAGGTGGATGTGGATAAATTATTGAGCTTCGATTCGCTTATGGAAGCGCTGGATTATGTGAATAGCATTGCTCCAGGGCATACGGCTTCTAAAGCGGCAATCGATATTGCATTGCATGATCTCAGATCAAAGCAAGCCGGTATGTCTCTTCATGGATACCTAAATATGAATCGATCGCCTGGGTCTATTAAATCGTCGATCACAATTGGGTTGAGCAATATAGAGCGCATGCTCAACGAAGTGAGCCGATACAGCAATTACCCCATATTAAAGATAAAACTCGGCCGAGGGAAGGCTGACATTGATATACTAACTGAGATTAGGAAGCATACGGATCAAAGGTTATGGATTGATGCTAACCAAGGATGGAAAAGCCTTGCAGACGCCAAGATGATTTGTCGAGAGCTTCAATCCCTAGGTGTTGAGCTTATTGAGCAACCGTTTCCAATAGGTAGACTTGATGAGGTACATCAGTTGTTAGATCAATTTACTATGGATATTATTGCGGACGAAGAATGTCAAACTATAGGGGATATAGTAAGATTATCAAATTGTTATGATGGCATCAATATCAAGCTGATGAAGTGTGGCGGCATTCAGAAGGCTCGTGAGATGATCGAACAGGCGAGAAACATGAACCTGAGCGTTATGTTAGGATGTATGACAGAGTCGTCCATCGGAATATCCGCTGCTTATCAATTAGCTCATCTCGTTGATTATGTGGATTTAGATGGCAACATGTTGATCGATAACGATCCAGCACAAGGTGCGTATATAGTAAGTGGTTATTTGAAGGATCCAAGTGGATTGGGTATTCAGTGCCAACTTACACCAGCCATATAGCGCGGATACTGCTTATGTTAATATTAGCTTAATAAATATCTGTGACCAATATACCTAGTGATTCGTCTCACATATCACGCATTATAATTTTTATATAAACAAAACAAATATGGATAACATTTCGAACTTGTGGGAGTCGTTGACTGCCAGATTTGGTGACGTACTACCAGGTGTATTAGGAGCTCTACTCGTACTGATCATCGGTTTTATTGTAGCTGGTATCGTGAAAAGACTTGCTAAAGGCTTGCTTTCTAAAACTTCGATAGATGATAGGTTGAGTTCAAAAATGGGCTCGGGCTATCGTTTGGACAATTTCATAGCTAAATTGTTATACTACTTAGTTGTGATCTACACACTCATTATCGTGCTCGATATGCTCGGTGTGCAGAATGTACTGGAGCCATTGCAGGATATGGTTTCTAAGTTTATCAACTTCTTACCTAATGTGATTGCAGCAGGAATCATTGGCTTTGCTGGGTACATCATCGCTAATATCGGTTCGGACGCAACCGGATTTGTATCTGAAAGACTCGAAGCTTTTGGTGGTAAAGTTGGATTAAACAGCGGGTCTGTTAACCTTTCTTCTCTTGTTAAGCAATTGGTTTTCATACTGATCTTCATACCTATATTGATTGTAGCATTGGATACCCTCAATATGGATGCTATTTCTGAGCCTGCAACACGCATGTTAGGACAATTTTTGGATGCTATCCCACAGATTTTAGCAGCGACTATATTACTTGGGGTATTCTATATTGCTGGTAAGTATATCACATCTATTTTGGCTGAGCTACTTAAGAACTTAGGAGTTGATAACTATGCTAATCAACTTGGTGCAGCTAACTTCATGGGTGACACGTCAGTATCTAACTTGATTGGTAAGGTGATATTCTTCTTTATCATTTTTACGGGACTTATCGCTGCAGCAGATAAGCTTGGATTAGAAGAAGTACAGACTATCCTTAGAGACATATTTGATATAGGTGGAAAAGTGTTCTTTGGCCTTATCGTATTACTGGGCGGCCTTCTTATTTCCAACTTCGCTGTTAAGGCAGTGTCAAATACTGGAAATAAGTGGATGGCTTCAGTGGTGAGATTTGCGATCATGGGAATATTCCTTGCCTTCGCTCTACATACTATGGGTATTGCAGAAAGTATCGTTAATCTTGCCTTTGGATTGACTCTTGGTGCTATAGCAGTAGCCTTTGCGCTATCGTTCGGATTAGGAGGAAGAGAAGCTGCTGGCAAGCAGATGGAACATTTCTTCAACGATATGAGAAATAAGAACTAAGACATTATATATTAGTTGCGGATGGGCTAAAACCCCATCCGTTTTTTTTGGATCTACCAATAGAAATATGTCTTCAGGCCGCAAGTCTTCAAAAATCAGCAAGCAAGAACAAACAGATCGCGCTATTGCTGTCTTTGTCGTGCTTTTGTTTCTTGGAATCACCATGTTCTTTATGACAGGGAGAGACCAGCCCGAAATAATCGAACAGTTAAAGACGACCGCCATCCATGAAGATATTCCCGATGAAGATCTCTATGATGATGAGCTTGACATAAGCTCAGAAGAAATGGAGATTGAAGGCAAGACCTATAGAATGGAACGGGAGAGCTCTCGTGCGATTGATAGGTCTTATCATCGTCGAGCTTCCGATGAAACTCCTCCATCATCACATATCCCTGAGGAGAATAGAAATGATCAAGGACATTCAGATCATGATCAAGACTTTAAACTTGACGATGGTAGCTATGACCAGCAGAAACAAGCTGCTACCTCAGTCGAAGAGACTGTAGATGAAGTTGTCGAGCCCGTTACTACCGCTACGAGCACTGTAGAAGAAGTAGTACAAGAAGTTGTTGAAGCCCCCATCGTCGCTAAACAAGAATCAAAACAAAATCAGCAGGCTACCAGTGGTAATCCTGCCGACTGTGTGATAATCATTGGCGGGTATAAGAATCCTTCCAATATCTCCAAAATGAGAAATAGACTGGAGAGAGATAATTATGATCACTTCACTGTGCCATTTAGAGATCTCACAAGAGTTGGTGTGCGGGTACCATGTGATCCAGATTCATATGGCCCGGTACTCAGAACCATAAGAAGAACCTATGCCGAGGATGCAGTCCTGTTGCAGCCAAAGTAGCACACAATATCATCAATTGTTGACATGATGGATTAAATGGTCATAGACCGCCTGATGTAGCCGTGGTCTCACATTTAGATTATAGATGTTGCGTTGGTTACGACTGGGATAAACCCTATTGCTCAAAAAAATAAATACGATACTGTGTTCGGGATCGGCCCATGCCATAGTACCTGTAAATCCACTGTGTCCAAAACTTGATGGGCTGGCAGATTCAGCAACATAAGAGAGGTCGATATCATAATCCAGTAGTGGCTTGTCAAATCCTAATCCGCGACGATTCATGTCAGACTCATATTGATATCGGGTGAACTCTTGTATTGTCGTTGAGTCGATTATAGATAGTTCATTGTGATAGCCATGGTTCTGATACATCAGGAACAACCTGCATAAATCTTCCGCATTGGAGAAGATGCCAGCATTGCACGAAGTCCCTAACATTGCGGCAGCTTCATCATGGACATAGCCATGTACCAGCTGTTTTCTAAATGTGCTATCATATTCAGTTGGTACAATCTGATTACGGGAGATCTTGGATAGGGGGTGGTAGCCGATGCGGCCTAGATCTAATGGATCATATAGCTCTCGCTGAAGGACATCAATAAATGCTCCGCCAGTGAGCTCCTCGATCAGCTCTGGTAGTAACAGGAATAACAGGCCTGAGTATCGATAACCTTCTCTCTGTAGGAGATGGCTGTTTTTGATCTGTGATTGCATATGCTTTTGGTAGCGTCTATGAAGGTATAGATCATCGGCAATTTGGATGTTGTACCGCCTATTAGGCCTATGCCTGAATGTCCTTCGCTTGAATGAGCCATCTTCCTTGAGCGCCTCTTGCCAAAACACAATGTATGGTATCAGCCGAGCTTGATGAGCCAGGATCTCTCTCAATGTCAGTCCAGCCTTATTAGATTTGGCCCATTGGGGTAGATAGCGTTCGATTGGAGCATCAAGGTCTACAATTCCATTGGCATAGAGTTTCATTAGTAAGGGTAGGCCAGTGGATACTTTCGTTAACGAGGCCACGTCATAGATATGATTGTTCTTGACTTCAATAAGCGCCTCGTAGGTATGGTGACCGTAGGATTTGTTTAGGATGATACTATCTCCATAAGCAATAGCAATCTGACATCCAGGAAATGCCATTGAATCAATCGCTTCCTCTATTATCTGGTCCATGGTCTTGATCAGAGAATCAATTTTGTGTTCGTCGATTTGTGCTGATTGTGCCACGAGACAGAATTGACTTAGCAATAGGACAATGATCTTCGCATATAGTGCCAAGAATCTTGTTGATTTCTCAATCATAACTTAAAGGCTTGACCGAACGACGCCACCCGAAACCCCTGCTTTATAGTATACTTATAGGCGCTGCTCTGCGGATCTAAAAGTGGATTGGTGTGATTGAGGTGAATGAAGTAAACCTTGTTGCGCTCATCTCTAGGCAGTGGCTTCAGGATAGACAGACTCTCCTCAACTGTAGGGTGAGGTATGAGACTCATATCGCGCCCTCCTAATTCTACCCCATCATAGAAAGTGGCATCTAAAAGGGCATAGTCAACTTTTGCGATTTCATCTATGATATTGCGATCCCAGAGCTGCCACTTGTCAATATCTGGTATGTAAAGCACAGATTTATGAGGTCCATTAATCCTATAGCCGACGGTTTCGGAATATTCATCTCTATGAGGGACCAGTATGGGCATATAAGATATTTCATTTGTAACTGGATAAGAGCTATTTGATACGATTGGGTGGAGTTCGACGTTGTTATTTTCCACAAGTTGACTCCAAGGCCCATTTGATTTAAGGAAGCGTTCCATTCTGGGCATAGCAGCTACTGCTACCATATCCGCATTGATTGCTTCTTTTCCGAACTGTAGTAATCCACTATAATGACCTATATGAGCATGAGTTAACAGTACGAGATCGGGCATGGCATTTGGCACACCAGATAATTGCTGCAGGTAGTTTAATTGGCTTTTGATATCAGGAGTTGCATCTACTATCATTGTATAGCAACTCTGGTAATCGATGACTCCTATTGACGCTACCTTCCGAGTATGATCTGGATGTTCCCACAAGTGATTGCAGCAATCCTTCTGACATCCTATCTGTGGAGATCCCGCATCCTGTACTGTACCTAATATGACTAGTTCGACCTGTGCCAAGAGAGCAACATGACAGGTAAACAGGACTGCTAATAGGATAAGTCGCATGTGTATAAAAGTAATCAGACCTACAGTATTCTGAGACTATTTATTATCTCTCTATTAGGTTTGAATTACGCCGACATTAAACTTTTTTACTGGAGCGTGATCGGCTGCAGCGATTCCTGCTGAGATAATCGACCTTGTTTGCACTGGATCTATAATAGCATCTACCCACAACCTGGCTGCAGCATAGTACGGAGAGGTTTGGTTCTCATACTGCTTGGATATGTTGTTTAGTATATCTTGTTGTTCCTTGGCGGTGGGTTCTTTGCCTTGAGACTTCATCGATGCTACTTGTATTTGCATAAGGACTTTAGCAGCCTGCTCTCCTCCCATCACTGATATCTTAGCACTTGGCCAGGCTACGATGAGCCGTGGATCATAGGCTTTACCGCACATCGCATAATTACCAGCTCCATATGAATTACCCATGATCACGCTGAACTTGGGCACAGTGCTGTTGGATACAGCGCTAACCATCTTTGCTCCATCTTTGATGATGCCCCCATGCTCTGATCTCGTACCAACCATAAATCCTGATACATCATGTAAGAATACGAGCGGAATCTTCTTCTGATTGCAGATCATTATAAATCGTGCCGCTTTGTCAGCGGAGTCCGAATAAATTACACCACCAAACTGCATCTCACCTTTGGCATTTTTGGTGACTTCTCTGTTGTTAGCTATTATGCCAATTGACCATCCATCTATTCTGGCATATGCGCAGATCATTGTCTTGGCATAGCTGGCCTTGTACTCCGATATTTTGGAATCATCAACGATACATTTTAGTACATCACGAGCTTTATAAGGCTTCGCACGATCGTCAGGCATACGGCGGTATATTTCAGCTGGATTGACCTTTGGTGGGACAGGTTCAACTCTATCAAACTGGTTGAGAGCGCTAGGGCCGAGCTGGCTCATTAGCTCCTTGATTTTATCGAGGCAGCTCTCATCATCAGGAAGTTTATAATCTACTACTCCTGATATTTCAGTATGTGTCTTCGCTCCTCCGAGCGTCTGCTTGTCGGCGGTTTCGCCTATAGCCGCCTTGACCAGATATGGACCTGCTAAAAATATCGAACCCGTACCTTCGACAATTAAGGACTCGTCCGACATGATGGGTAGGTAGGCACCACCAGCTACACAGCTACCCATAATGGCAGAGATCTGTGTGATACCCATACTCGACATATGGGCATTATTGCGAAACACCCTACCGAAATGCTCCTTGTCTGGAAATATCTCATCTTGCATTGGCAGATATACTCCAGCACTATCTACTAGGTAGATGATGGGCAACTGGTTTTCCATCGCTATTTCTTGGGCGCGCAGATTCTTCTTGCCGGTGATTGGAAAGAAGGCTCCTGCTTTTACAGTAGCATCATTTGCTATTATGACGCACTGTCTACCAGAAACAACGCCTATACCAGTTACAACACCGCCACCGGGACAACCGCCATGTTCTTCATACATCTCAAACCCAGCGAATGCTCCGACTTCAATAAATCCTGATTGATCATCGGTTAGATAGTCGATACGCTCTCTTGCGGTAAGCTTTCCTTTGGCTTTGTGCTTAGCAATCTTTTTATCACCTCCCCCTTTATATATGGCCTCAAGTCGACGATTCATTCTTGAAACCATCATTTTCATTGAGTCTTCATTTTTATTTTCGATGATATTCTCCATTCAAAACTTACTATTAAAAAATGGTGCTAAGATGAATTATTATTTCAATTTGGGTTGATTGCTAATAAGTCAATAACGAAA
>CAZAXY010000130.1:0-8910 GCA_964489125.1 uncultured Saprospiraceae bacterium | reverse complement strand
TCCTTTTGGAATATCCCTGACTCGTTCAGTTGCTTCTGATAAGATAGCGTGATCTGCTGTTCCTTGTCATTCTGATAGAACACTGCCGATCGATACTGTGGCCCTCTATCATTGCCCTGTCGATTCAGCGTAGTGGGATCATGAGATCCATAGAACACTTGTAGTAGAGTCGGAAAATCTACGACCGTGCTGTCATAATATACTTCTACGGCTTCGGCATGTTTAGTATATCCTCCGCTGACAGCTCGATAGTTGGCATTCTCTGCAGTACCGCCAGCATATCCTGACACCGCCTCGGCAACGCCTTCGACTGATTCAAAAATTGCCTCGACGCACCAGAAACAACCACTGGCAAAATATGCTTTATGATATTCTGATAGGTCCTTTTCTGGAGCAACCACGACGGCGTCTAATACTCTGTGTTCTGTTGGCTCACTGGCCTGTACTGACTGACAAGCATCTACTTGGCTTAAAACCAATATCGATGCAATTATTGTGAATAAGTTCATTTCTATTTTATGACTATTTACTACTGTAACCGATTTTGGTGGTGTTGAGTTCTTCAGATCAATTTATAATTCAGCTTTAGTTCATGATCGCGACAATTGTGATATTTATAACTCAGTTTTTAGTTTTTGGTAACTGCATGTGTTTATAAAATCATGCATGAAGGCCTTAGTCAATGATTCAGTTCTCAATACGTACATTCTTATATCGTCTATCACAAATCAGATATTTTAGACACAAGAAGGTTGATTTTATTGTCATCGGAGCTCAGAAATCGGGCACCTCCTCGCTCAGGCACTATCTCGGCAGGCATCCACATATTAGTATGTCTTATACTAAGGAACCTCACTTCTTTGACGATGCTTCTTACTCTAGCCACCCCTTGAGCTATTACTGGTATGAAAAAGACTTTTATCAAGGAGATCATGATAAGCTGTTAGGAGAAGTTACTCCTATATTATCCTATCTACCTGAGGCACCAGGACGCATCAAAGCCTACAATTCAAAAATCAAATTGATCATGCTATTACGTAATCCGATTGACCGCGCTTTTTCCCACTGGAATATGGAGGTCGAACGAGGCAATGAGGCTCAGGATTTCCTCTACTGCATAACCCATGAACAGGAACGCCTCCGGTCGACTGAACAATCAAAGATGTATCAATCCTATGTTGACAGAGGATATTACTCCATCCAAGTTAATCGACTGAAAGAATTGTTCCGTGATGAACAATTGCTGTTTGTCAAATATGAAGACTATGTCAATCGCCAAGAAGCAGCTCTAACACGAATATTCGATTTCCTGGGGGTGCCTAGCTCAACCTATGAGTATAAGGCCCAGAGCGTGCACAAGAGAACGTACAACCGCCAGATTACCCAAGAGGAAAAAGAAGTATTACTCAGCAAATATGATAATGACATCAGCCAACTGGAAGAATTGTTGGACTGGGACTGTATTGACTGGAGGAAATGCTAGGTTCTTCATACATCAGTATTTGAGTTCGCGAGCGTATCGAGTGATATTTATCTTCTTATGTACATACTACTATCTGTAATCGTTTATTCTACTAAACACTGCTAACTATGAAATGGCTAACTACACTGTTGCTCATCACCCTCTGCTATACCATTATTGCGCAATCTGAAGAACTCCTTGAGACGGATATTAAGGAGGTAACCGTATTTCTCAAGAAGGCTCAGGTCACCAGAGCTGGATCAATCACTCTTAAGAAAGGGGAACACCTCCTTAAGCTCAAAGGCATATCGCCCTACATCGATAAAAAGAGCATCAGATTTAAAGCCAATCAAAATGTATCTGTGCTCGGACTGAACTATGAACTCGACTATCTCAGTATAGAGAAGGAATCTGCAGAAGAGAAAGAAATCAATCATAAAATAGACTCACTGGCCCCTATCTTAAAAAATCACGAAGTCCTTATCGAGGTGATCAATGAAGACATATCATTTCTAAGGGAAAACAGACAGGTGGTCAATGAAGAACAGGCCATGACCGTATCCGAGCTAAAGCAACATGCTACCTATCAGAGTGATGCAATGACCACTCTAAAAATCAAAAAAATCGAGCAGGAAGCAGAGCATAGACGTGTCAAAAATGAGTTAGTGAAATATTTGGATGAGCAACAGCTTTATCAAGATAATCAGAAAGCCTTGGGCGTAATAAGCATTAAAGTAGATGTGAAAAATAACGACGATATCCCCATAGAAATAAGTTATGTCACTGACAATGCGAGCTGGTATCCGAGCTATGGCATCGTCGTAGACGACCTCGACGATCCTATGATCTTGAGCTATAAGGCTAACGTAATCCAGAATACTAAGGAAGATTGGGAGGACATTAGCATCTCATTCAGTTCTAACGATCCTAATATATCGTCAGTCGCTCCTGAGCTTAAGACCTACTATCTTAACTATGGTACTCGTCCACCGACTTATGATGAGTCAACTAATGAAGTAACAGGTGTCGTAATAGATGAAAGTGGAGAACCACTCATCGGTGCAAATGTGGTAATCGAAGGGACCACGATCGCGACTATTACAGATTTCAATGGACAATTTCAACTGCCTCAACCAAACTCCGCTAAATTACTCACTATAAGCTATGTAGGTTATTCACCCCAAAACATCATCATGTTGGATGAACCGCTTACGGTTGTAATGCAGGAAATAATACAATTAGATGAAGTAGTTGTGAGAGGTGTTAGCAGTGTTAAGAACAAGAGACATGAGTCATATAACGAAGAGCTTATCGAACAGGAATTAGTAGGCGCAGTTTATGGTCTCGGTGTTCTCGGATCTTCATCAAATGCACCCCTACCCGTGACCTTAAGTGAGACAAAGACTAATGTGAGCTTTGATATAGATACACCGTATACCATCAAATCAGATAATACCGCCTCCTCTATCACCATGGCAACGATCCCAATACCAGTAGACTATCAATATTATAGCATCCCTAAGATCAACACTAACGCCTATCTTATTGCCAGCATCAAGGACTGGGAGCAATACAACTTCTTATCTGGTCAGGTAAATGTTGTCTTAGATGGCACCTATATCGGGTCATCCATACTGGAGCTCGCTGGAGTGGAGGAAACGCTGCATCTTTCTCTCGGCATCGACAGATCTGTTTCTCTATCCAGAGAGAGAATCAAGGATTATACAGACAAGCGGTTCCTTTCCAAAAAACAAACAGAGTCCGTAGGCTGGAAAACAACAGTCAAGAATAATAAAGAACAAGCGATTAATATTAAAGTCCTAGATCAAGTGCCTGTATCAACCAATGATGACATAGAAGTTGAACTGGCAGAGCTGAGCAATGCTTCTGTGGATGAAGAGAATGGTACTTGTACATGGATATTCAATCTTAGCCCTAATGAACAGAAAGAACTTGATTTGAAATATCAAGTGAAGTACCCTAAGAGGAGAGCGCTAAGTATTGAGTAACATTGCGTAATTAAATAAAAAACTACCAAAGCAGATGGTACAGCATATAATAAGGATCTTGGTTATTATAATGGTATCGTCGCCATGTCTTGCTCAACAAGTTGGGGCATCGCCTCTTATCACCCCTAAGCATTACGTCTGTCCGTTTATAGAGGGAGAAATCACAATAGATGGCATCATAGATGATGCTAGCTGGGATGCGATACCGTGGACTTCTGATTTCGTTGACATAGAGGGTAACGAGCATAATCGACCAGATCATCGTACTCGCACCAAAATCTGCTGGGATAAGAACTACCTATACATCGCAGCAGAATTACAAGAAGACCACATCTGGGCGACGCTTACAGAACGAGATGATCATATATACCTAGATAATGCCTTTGAGGTTTTTATCGATACAGATGGCAATGGGCACAACTATATGGAGCTACAAGTCAATGCACATAATGCCATCTGGGACCTGTATATGCGGCATCCTTATGGTATTGATAAATCAGCTAATGTCATCAGCGGTTGGCAAGCTGATGGATTAACCCATGCCGTACATATCAATGGAACGCTTAACGATCCAAGCGATATCGACGACTCATGGACTATTGAGATGGCAATACCTATAAAGGTACTTCAAGATTTCGATCGATGGCCTACAAGACTTTGGCGGATCAATTTTTTTCGAGTCGATTGGCCTATAGATATAGTTGATGGCGCCTATGAAAGACCTCCAATTGATCATGATGATAATAAGATTGCCGACTACACGGCATGGACGCCATCAGGTGTGTATCACACCCATCGGCCTGATCGATTTGGATATGTAGTGTTGGCCAATGACACGTCTGCACAATTCAGACTTTATCCTGATGAAAAGATCAAAACTGCGTTATGGGATATCTATTATCAACTTAAAGATTGCCTATATGAACATGAGGCCCTCTCCTGTTCATTAACGGACTTTTCTATTCCTGATGTCAACGTAGCCGGATATGAGTTTAACCCTCAATTAAATTACAACTTCGTTGGCTATGACCTCTACGCAACGAGTTCAACAGGGCATCAAATACTTGTCATCAATGAGAAAGGGTTATTGCAAACGAAACGGATAAAAAACATTAAGCGCTAAGCATTTATCGAAGCAATCAACCCAATAATCAACAATGCATTGACCAGTATCATAATCCATAGTGGAGGATCTCCTGCTGTTTTTGTCTTAACCTTATGGACGATCAAGGCAAGTGGCACTGTACCTATCAGTCCAATCAAACCGATAGCATAGCCTGCCCAAGCCTCATGATTGCTATATGGAATAAGTAAGAGCACCAGCATAAAAGCACCTGACGAAATACCATAATAGCCTCCCCCATTAAGCAGGGCTCGTAGCAACAGTTGATAATTAGGGTCTATATCTTCCCAAGGAGTCTCCAAAGCCTGAATATGATAAGGCATCACTTGGCTCCGAGTAGCGTAGAGTAAGCCTATCAAAATGGTCATAATAGCTGCAATCAGATAGCTGTAGTAGCCGATCGTAAACTCCATAGGAATTACTCCTTCTTAAGCGTAGGGTAGCTGATCCCTAATTGATCAAGATAGCTGTCATGCGCAGTCTCGTCATAGTAATACGGCTCCAACTGAGGTCTAAATTCCTCCATGATATCTGTATTGATATAGATCGCTGGTTGATCTTCATCGCCAACCATAGGGACGTATTCCAACTCCATTCCTTGCTCTTCATGAAAGTAAGTCCACGCATCCTTGACTAATTGATCATTCATCAAGAAGTCAATCACGGTCATGCCCACCACCTTAGCGCCGGCAACAACGCCTTTGTGAGCGATCGGTGTCGCCATAGCAATTGCATTGGACCAATGATGCCCCTGTAGTCCAGGTATGTTGGAAGGGAATCGCATAGTGACCGTAGGGAGCTTCCAAGAGATATCGCCAATGTCATCACTACCCCCGCTAATCGGATTTTTCACTGGCAGCCCCAATTCTTTGAGCTCTACAGAGAGTCCATCTTGCGTTCGTGGCGAGTCAACCTCTTTTTGTACTGCTTTTGCAAGCGCCTGATCGTCATCAGACCATTGTGGCAGTCCGACCTCAGTAATGTTCTCGTACATGGTCTCGGCGATCACCTGATTAAAATGGCGAGGCCACGCTGAGCCCAATACTTTTCGGGAAACCTTAGTATCTGTCATGAGTGCGGCGCCATCAGCAATGTTATTGGCTTTGTTATATACCTCGATTATCTTAGGATAGGTCACATGACGGAAGTAATACCAGATGGAAGCTTCAGAAGGGACCACATTAGGTTGGTCGCCACCATTCTTGATGACCGAGTGGGAGCGATGTAGTGGGTCGAGATGCTCTCGTTGATACTGCCATCCTATGTTCATCAGTTCTACCGCATCAGCAGCACTACGACCACGCCATGGCGATCCTGCTGCATGCGCCGCTTCACCTTCAAAGGTGTACTCTACTGAGATCAGTCCTGTGCCTCGTGCCTGACCATAGCTCACACTCAGATTGTCGCTGACATGGGTAAAGATGGAGATATCCACTTCGTCAAAATATCCATCCCGAGTGAAGAAGGCCTTAGTGCCTACGAGCTCTTCCGCAACTCCAGGCCATAGCACGAGCGTACCAGCTATACCTTCACGCTCCATGATTTCCTTGACATGGATGGCAGCCAATATATTTAATGGCGAGCCGGCGTTGTGTCCTTCGCCATGACCAGGAGCACCTTCAACAATTGGCTCGTGGTAGGCTACACCAGGCTTTTGTGATGCCTTAGGGATGCAATCCAGATCGCTCCCCAATGCAATGACGGGCTTGCCGCTACCCCATCTCGCCATCCATGCCGTTGGCACTCCGGCGATCCCGTGCTCAATAGTAAATCCATGTTCTTGCAATATCTCAGTCAGATATTTGGATGTCTCATACTCTTGAAAACCCAGTTCTGCGAAGCTGAACACTTTATCAACCATCACCTGTGCCAGCTTGGCATCTTGCTGAATAGCTTGCTTCACTTCTGCCTTGAGGGCTTCTGTAGATTGAGCTTGGACTAATAGACTTGATAGCACTATCAGTATTGTGACATTTATGAATAATGCTGCAATAGATCTCATGATTGTTGTTTTTATGATGGAATCAAGATAATGAAAAGAGGGGCTAATAGGTGATTACAGTAGTTATTGATATAGAAGGCGAGCAGATTATTCAATAGCACCTTGTATTCGTGGTTTACACTTGTATCTCTCAATTAGACTTAGAATCTCCTCATCTATATCACTAGCAGCATTGACCACAGATGATGTCCTGCTTCACCGATTGCATAGAAATTTCACCCCCAACCCTCTCAATGGGGACAATATTCGGATGAATTGAATTTATCGCCAATAGTCATTAAAATATCGATAGCTCAGTCTCAGTTGTGAATTGCTCTAGGAGCTTCATTCCTTTGTATGAATTACCCTTATTGTTCAATCTGGGGCTCCACGTGGCGATAGCGTACTTTTCTGGATGAATAGCGATGATACCTCCTCCTACACCGCTCTTGCCAGGCAAGCCCACCTTGAAAGAAAATTCACCTGATTCATCATAAAAACCGCAGGTCTGCATGATGGCATTGATCCGTTTTGTTTTGTGTAATGTTAAGACCTGGTGCCCATCACTGGTCGTTGTTTCGTTAAAGGCAAGATACTTAAAAGCCATTGTTAGCTCTTCACAACTCATCTCAATCGAGCACATATAAAAATAAAAGTCCAGTACTTCCTCTGGATCATTCTTGATATTGCCAAAAGACTTAATGAAATGGCACAATGCTTTATTTCGAAAGCCACATAACGCTTCGCTCGATGCTATTGATTCGGAATAGTTGATATCCTCATTGGCGCTCACATCTCTAACAAAATTTATAAAATCCGCCTTAGGACTGTCTAGCGTACTAATAAGCATATCACAGATCACCATAGCTCCAGCATTAATAAATGGGTTTCTCGGGAATCCTTTATCTGATTCTAATTGGACCAAGGAATTAAAGGCATTTCCCGAAGGTTCCACTCCAACTCTTTGCCATAATTGTTCGTCTAATAGCTTATACGCTAAACTTAGTGAGAACACTTTTGCGATGCTTTGTATGGAGAACTTGGTTTGCCAATTTCCTATGCCCAATGGCTTGCACTCTTTAGCTAATAAGCACACGCCAAATTTGTCTGGATTTACTCTCGCAAGCTCAGGAATGTACTGTGCAACTTCGCCAGGATCTTCGATTGCTCCTACAGTTTGATAAATATGATGCAATACTTTACGATAGCCTTCTGAATATCCCATGCAGTTATCTATAACCTAATAATAGGTATGCAACTCTTATTGTTGTCATAACAGTACCCATCAATGCTTATAAAACCACAAGTTCTCTCCATCATACCACTTGAGTTCTTCATCGATGTAGCGATGTCTATCCACTCGGATGTAATGTTCTGTTAGATCGAGCTCATGAATCGGGATCATAGCTAATAGACCATACTGCTCTCGTTGAGGATGGTAATAAAATCTAAAGTTCATTTCGGTGCGTATACTATCGTCAATCACAACTCGCCATAGCTGCGTCATGCAATCCAGCAACTGCTCTGTATCTGACTCTGGATTGTTGATTTGGCCAGCGCTAAAGGCACCACGAGTTTTGAAGCCCGTAATATATCCTGGTTCTACATCAGGACAAAAATGTGCCAGAGACTCGTCATGATCCTTAGGAAGGTATGGCGCGAATAATTGGATATAATTATCACTGATGACCTTAGACTGGATACTACACTTATCCTTATTGACTTCTCCTGAAGCATTATCCTCATAATATCCATAAAGATACCAATGGTCATTGGTATAAGAAGAAGACATGTAGGCATTGCCTGTATATCTCAACGACATCAGTGTGATAATCGCAATACCGAAAGGAAGGATGCTAATCGCTAACTTGCGACCCAATCTATTGTCTACGAGATTGTAATAGAGCGGTCTATAAAAATTAGCAAAGGTGATAAACCCAAAGAAGCGATAGATCGGGTAATAAATTTTACCCCAAAGTCTAAATCTCTTGAGCCAACCGAAGGAAACAAAGTCTAAAAGATAAAATAGCCCTAAAGCAAAATATGTAATAAGAGCAATGTCGTCTAAGCTTGTACCATTGTTGTCATTATATAAATCATATCCCAAAACTGCCCTCGTCGAGAGCTGAATAGCAATAGCAACAAACAAAAAGGTTCCCGTCGAAAGTATCGAAAAAACCAATAGAAACATATAGGCGAAAGAGATACTACAGAGCTTATCCAATTGTAAAATGTAACCATCAAATGAGGGCACCTTCTTCTTAAGAAAACCATCAAAGTTTTTGGAAAACTTCAGTTTTTGCCACTCTATATCTCCCGAAACACTTCTCAAGCC
>CAZAXY010000129.1:5079-8920 GCA_964489125.1 uncultured Saprospiraceae bacterium | reverse complement strand
CGAATAGTGCGATTAGCACGAATGGGGAGTGGGTCACTTATGGCCTTGAGGTGGAACGAGGAGACAAGATCCTGAAATTACACCATACCCAAACGGGTGAAGAGCACACTTTTGACCGAGCAGAAGATGTGCAAATAGACTATGAGAATCATGCGCTCTATTTTATTATCAAGCCTGCAGAAGATAGTATTCGCAACATGAAGCGGATGGACGTTGACAAGGATGAACTGCCAGGAGATACGCTGGGTATGTTCAACCTGAGGACTAAGACCTTGAGCAAGGTACCTAATGTAAAATCATACAAAATACCCGAGGAATGGGGCGGTATGGTCGCTGTATTACTGGAAGATAAAGAAATGGCAAAAGATACCTCCTCCGATGAGACAATGATCGAGATAAAAAAAGAGACAGAAGATAATGGGACTCGATTACTGGTAATAGATATACAGCAGGGTCTAACGGACACTTTACACTATGTGAAGGAGTATCTTTTTGCTGCAGAGGCTCAACAACTCCTCTATCATACCACTGGAGTTGCAGACAATGATACCTCCACTTTATTCTTGAAGAATCTGACAACTGCTGGAACTGAACACTCTATAATAAGCACCCATGGCGACTTTCATAATTTGGTCATAGATAATGCAGGCGAGCAGGTAGCATTCTTACTGAATCGAGATACAACCGATAGACGCATAGAACCTTTTGAGCTATTTTATAAATCTAAGTATGCTCAATCTGCTACGGTGATTGCTGATCCTCAGTCCAACTATCTCGGCACAGACTGGCAAATTAGTCAGCATCAAAAGCTGTACTTTTCAGAAGATGCTAGTCGCCTATTCTTTGGCATCAATGAAAAACCCATATTGCAAGACACGTCTTTGCTGCCGGATGAAATAGTACATGTAGAGGTATGGAGTCATACAGATGACTTGCTGTATACGCAACAAGAGAACAACCTGGATGACGAAAAGAAGAAAAGCTACCTCTCGGTATATCATACAGCAACGAATCAGACAAGCCTGTTAGGATCGGCAACAACGCCTAAAGTAGTGATGGATCGTGACCACAATGGGAGTTATGCGCTGGCTTATCACGAAGCTAAGTATCAGAGAAACATCAGTTGGGATGGCTATGCCCTCAAAGATCTATATGCCGTAGATGTTGCAACAGGCGCACAAGAGCTGATCGGAGAAGGCCTCCATGGCAGGCCGTCAGTGTCCCCAGATGGCACCCACTTTTATTGGTATAGCGCATCAGATACCGCATGGTACAACTATAACACGCAGTTGAAAGAATTGAATCAGCTCACATCCAACAGCACAGGTGTATTCTACAATGAACTCAATGACAGCCCTCGTCACCCTAATTCGTATGGCTCTGCTGGTTGGACCGTAGATGATGAATCATTCATTGTCTATGACAGATATGATCTATGGAAGTTGGATCCAACAGGAGCTCAAGATCCGATACGATTGACTAATGGCAGAAGCGATCATCTGGTACATCGCTATGTACACCTTGATCCTGATGATCGGCGCATGTCAACCGATGACAAATGGCTTATTAGAATATTTGATGAGGATGATAAGTCCAGTGGATTTGGCCTATATAATCCTCAGAATGAATCTTTCCAAGAATTTATAAGAGATGATGTCTCTTATAGCACCGGAGTAACTCAAGCAAAAAACAGCGAAGAAATTCTATATACGAAACAGTCTTTCTCCCAGTTTCCCGATCTACAAGTGAATAGCTTGATGTTCGATCAGGAACAACAGATCTCACATGCCAATCCCCAGCAAGCTGATTACCGCTGGGGTACTATCGAATTGATGGAGTGGACAGATTATAATGGTAATGAGCTCCGAGGGCTATTGGTTAAGCCAGATGACTTTGATCCTGCTCAGAAGTATCCCGTCATCGTCAATTTCTATGAGCGCAGTTCAGATCGGTTGCATCGACATGGCGCTCCTTTTGCTGGACGGAGTACCATCGGATATGCTTATTATGCCAATCAGGGATATGTGATCTTTAATCCGGATGTACCCTATGAGGTTGGCTATCCCGGTAAGAGTTGCTACAACGCTGTGATGTCCGGCGTAGAAGCCTTATCACAGAACAGTTGGGTGGACACAGACCGCATCGGCGTCCAAGGCCATAGCTGGGGAGGATACCAGATCGCACACTTACTGACTAAGACGGATAAATTCAGATGTGCTGAGGCGGGAGCGCCCGTAGTGAATATGATCAGTGCTTATGGCGGGATACGCTGGGGATCAGGTATGAGCCGTATGTTTCAGTATGAGCACACGCAGAGTAGAATAGGAGGCACGCTCTGGGATAAGCCTGAGCTATACCTCGAGAACTCTCCGATATTCAATACAGATAAGGTTACGACGCCGGTACTCATATTACACAATGACGAGGATGGTGCTGTGCCTTGGTATCAAGGGATCGAGTATTTCATGGCCTTGCGACGGTTAGGAAAAAAGACCTGGTTCCTCAACTACAATAAAGAACCGCACTGGCCAGTAAAATGGCAGAACCGCTTAGATTTTAATATTCGGATGCAGCAGTTTTTTGATCACTATCTCAAGGATAAGCCGATGCCCCCTTGGATGACCGATGGTGTACCCGCTATTGCCAAAGGAATCCATCAAGGTTATGGGGAGTTTGGGGAGACGGACTTGAAGAACTAGGTCTATGATTCGATTTTTAGCGGTAGTTAAAACTACCATTTAAGTATGGTCTATTTTTGAAGTAAGCAATTGGAAATTATTCAGTTGATATTATGGATTTCGACATATACTTAGATGAAAGTGGAGATTTGGGTTGGAATTTTAAGTCTCCATATAGGAGTGAAGGCTCAAGTAGGTATTTTACTATTGCATATATTATTATACCTGCAGTACAAACGAAGCATATCGTCAGAATCGTAAATAAATTCAAGAAAAAGCGAGGTGCCACTCGTGAGATAAAAGGATCTGAAATAAGAACAGGTTATGCAAAATCTTTGGCTCATGAAATTGTTAGACTCACAGAAGAGCTGCCCGAGGTAGTTATAGGTTCCGTAACGGCAAAAAAAGAAGGTGCGCCTGATATTTTAAAAATCAACTCTCATGGCGACGTCCTATATAACCACATGGTAAAGAAAGCAGTTTGTACACATCTAACTAAGTGCGACACAGTCAATATTATTCCTGATAAAAGAAGCGTGCCAAAAGGAAGCCAGAACAGTTGCATAGACTTAATCCGTGAAAATGTTTGGATAAATCAAGTCCAAGAAGTCAATATCAAGTATACCCCTGAAGAAAGTCATCTAAATGAGCGATTAGTGTTTATTGATTGGGTGGCTAATTTTACGTGGAGACACTATGAAAATGGACAATCAAAACCTTATCAAATATTGAGTCCGCATTTAAAAGAAGATCAATTGTTCTTCAGTTGAAGACACAGCCTAAATCTTACAATCAAGGTAGCCAATAGCTAGACAACACATTAAAAAAGGTCTTCAGCCAAATGACTGAAGACCTTATAGATCTTAGGAGCAACCCAAGGAAGACGTACTTAAAAGTACGTTTAGGATAAATGACCCGTTTTGACCACTCGTCCCAACTTGATGGGATTTTTAATTCTCCTTGTTCAAATATAGCCCATATCTCCTTATAAATACAAGTTGACACAGATGATCAGTTCCTAATTTATAATAAATCCGCTATACTGTAGAATGTCATGCGGTTATTAATGTTATTTGGCTTATGTGCTTGCTGGTTCTGCAATTATGATATTTAGTTAGTTCTCTAAAGGGCTGGTAATACTTAAGTCATTAATAGAAAGTAAG
>CAZAXY010000129.1:0-4979 GCA_964489125.1 uncultured Saprospiraceae bacterium | reverse complement strand
GCTGCAGATAGCACCGAGGTAATGACCCATTGGGGCGAGGCCATGTGCCATTACAAAGCCTTATGGAGATTACAAAATACGAACAAGGGTATGGTCATCATAGAACGATTAGGTGCGACCAAAGAAGAACGACTGGCGTCAATTGATGATCCAATAGAGCATGCCTTTTGGACTGGCCTTGAGATCATATATGGCGAGGGAGATTTTGATGAGCGCAACAAGATGTATAGTGAGCATATGGCGTCGCTCCATAAGGAATATCCTGACCATCAGGAGATTGCCGTGTTTTATGCATTATCATTGATTTGGGCAACAGAGGAATATGGCAATGGCAGTGATGATCTGCGCTTAGCTGCTTCGATAGCAGATCAAGTCATCGCAGTTAATCCAAATCATCCTGGAGCGCTTCATTATAAAATCCATGCGTTAGATGGTCCTTCCTCGGCTGCTGATGCTAAGGATGCTGCCGACGCATATGCTAAAGTAGCCGCTGATGCTGCTCACGCCTTACATATGCCATCGCATATCTATCTCGCTATGGGCGAGTGGGATGGGGTAGTCAACTCTAATCAAGTGTCTTACGATGCCAGCGTAAACCGTATGAAGAACATGGAACTCAAAGATGGAGCCCGAGGCTATCACTCCTATGCTTGGTGGCATTATGGATTGTTACAACAAGGGCGATATGACGAGGCCGAACAACTGATCAAAGATATGCTCAACTATGTACCTAACGATCCCACCAAAGGTGCCCGGGGCTATCTTGTAGGTATGCTGAGCAGACAACTGGCAGAACGTGGCAGTATCTCTGATGAGATATCCATAGATGTAGATGTAAAGGTGAGCGACATAGGAATCACTGCCAAGTCGATGCGCAGCTTCCTCCGTGCACAGTTAGCTTATAAAGATGGTGATATCAAGGTGCTCGATCAAGAAATAAAGTGGCTCTCTGGGCAACGAGAAATTGCTAATGATCAGGTGTCTGGAGATGGTCTGGCGCTGTGTGCTGCCGGTACCAGCAGATATGCCCCAACAGAAAATGCAATCCTGTCGACGGACGTCGTCATCAATCAAATCCAAGCTATGAAGGCCTCACTCAAAGAAGAGGTGGCGCTATATGAGGCACATATGCAGCGTGCCGTAGAATTGGAGTACAGCACAGATTTACCAGCAGGACCTCCGAGGATTACCCAACCCTCATTTGAGCAATATGGCCAGTGGCTGATCGATCAAGGGAAGTTTACAGAAGCCATAGAACAGTTTGATCATTGCTTGGAGCGGATGCCTAGAAGGTATCGAGCACTCCAAGGCAAGATGACCGCACTCGAAGCCTTAGATCGTCAAGCGGAGGCTCAAGCTATCCATCAAGAGTTAGATGAGATCATGTCAAAGGCAGATAGTTAGTAGCATGATTATTATGAGCGCTCCACTCGCTTCTTTATAAAACTAAGAATTGTCAAATACCTGAGTAGAGCCTGTCGCACTCAAGTGGGTAGCGGGAGCAGCTTTGTGCAGCGCCTTAGGGCGACGAGTTTTCGCTTCTGGGCTAGACAGGGTTTATTATCCGGCACCTTCGTCTTTTTCATATTGAGCATAGCGAAATATCTTAATAGTTGGTTGCCACCAATGCCAATTGTTGATGATAGTACATAATAGTTGTTGCTCATAGTATTTCAGTTGAGCTGAATGCCATGATACCCATTCCTATAGATCTTATTTGATAGCATAAGTTCAAACCTTCATTGCTGCATTTCATTATGATAGGTATAATCTAATCTTAATTATACATGCAACAGATCTTTGCTCTATTCACCGCACTCTTTATTTGTCAAACTAGCTTAGCACAAGTTGACACCATTAAATATGGTTTGAAAGGAAAGATTATCAGAGCTTTTGAGCAATCACCTAAATCTTCAGATACATACTACGCTGGATTGAAGGGAGCCTCATTTGGGACAGGTTTGGTCTACAAGAGTACTGATGGAGGCGTCACCTGGTATGCGCTAAATGATAGCCAACCGATAGATCCCTATGTAGCAGATATTCAGGCCATCGCTGAGTCTAATCTCCCTGAGACAACTCTATGGGCAGGTACATGGAAGAACGGACTATTCAAAAGTAATAACGGTGGAGCAAGTTGGACAAAGGATGTCAAGTTTCCATCATCAGATGTGAGATCTATTCGTACGGGTATTCAGCATCCATCGCTCATTTATGCGTCGACATCGACCTTTGGCGTAGTTAAGAGTCTCGACGGTGGTGCCACATGGGTGCGTAATTCTCCTGAGATCATAGATAGCAGTTTTGCTTTCGCATGGTCAATAGAGATTGATCCTTCTGACGATCATACGGTCTATGCACAAACCTTTGGCGACGGGGTATGGCGATCTAAGGATGGAGGAGAGAGCTGGTCACAGCTACTGGACACGGATGGTCAAGTGGCTTGGGATCTGAAGATTGCAGGGAATGGCGATATCTATGTTGCGACAAGCAAACGTGGTGATAGCAAGAGTACACTATATCAATCTAAAGATCAAGGTCAATCATGGATAGAGATTGCGGAAGTGCCACAGATAGGCATCAATCAAGTCACACTGGTAGAATATGATGATCGCATAAGCCTATTTGTCGGAAGCTGGCAAGATGGGGTACATGTATTAGAGAATGGTACATGGTCCAAAATTGACGCAGTCGACCACAGTGGAATAGCGCATCTATTGACTCATGGCAACACACTTTTAGTAGGAAGTTGGGGTAATGGTGTCTATCGACAGTAGCACGATTCGATCAAACTGTCGCCACTACAATCATATGTAAGGAATATCTCATGGATGCTTGCGTTAAGAAACAAACTATCTCTTAAAGTTTTGTCAATATCTGACTCGCGGGATTTTACTCAAGGATATGTATGTATTAACATCATGCACTCTCTCAGCGGCATGCAAAATATACGAAAGTCCTTACTATGGGTTCTCTTGATATTGATATCGATAGTGGCCTATGGGCAATCTAATTCTAAGTCTATAGCTATTGATCAGATCATCCTCGAGGGAAACAAGCGAACCAAGGACTATGTAGTCTTAAGAGAATTGGAGTTTGAAGAGGGTGACATCATTTCTGCTGTTGATGCCGAAGCACTCTGGCACGAGAATAAAAAGCGTATCCTAAGTACTGGACTGTTTACCCATGTTGACATGGAGGCTGTGCCATCAGATGAGTCTGGCGGTGTCAATATATTCATCACCTTACAGGAAAACTGGTTTATCTATCCGAATTTCATTTTTGAGCTTGCTGATAGAAACTTCAATGTATGGTGGAACGAACAAGGCAAGTCCTTAGACCGTGTGAACTTGGGTGGACGGGTGAATTGGATAAATGTATCAGGTAATAGAGATCAGCTGAAGTTGATCACACAGTTTGGTTATACACGCAAGTATGATTTACAATATAGGTATCCATTTCTCAACAAGAACAAGACCTTAGGTATAGGAGCTGCTGTCGTGTATACTGAGAACCGTGAGATCGGATTTGAGACGATCGGCAATAAGACTGAGTTCTTTAGTGGTGATGATGATAGGGTAGTCCTTCAGAGATTCAGAGCCTCCAGCTGGTTGACTTATAGACCTAATCTCTATGGTAACCACCTCTTCAAGTTAGAGTATCATCGTAATAGCATAGATGATTTTGTAGCTCAGGAGCTCAACCCAGACTACTTTTTGAATGGAGAGTCTGCACTTCGATTTTTTCATGTCGAGTATGATTTTAGCTATGATAGACGCCGTTATGTGTTCTATCCAGAAGGCGGCTATCAGTTTGGTGTAAATGTGAAAAAAGAAGGGATAGGCATATTTGGTGAGTATGACAACTTTAACATAGAGTTGAGGGGCGAGTACTACTTCAATATCAAGGATAGGTTCATCATCGCCAACCTCGCTAAGGTGAAGACTAATCTCAATCGCAGCCAGATAGGATTTGCTAACAATACTGGCTTGGGTTATAATGGCAATGTGGTAAGTGGATATGAACTCTTCGTAGTAGATGGTACGGACTTCTTATTGACTAAGTCTTCTATCCGCTGGAAGATGATTGACAACCTGCTTAATCTGGATAAGGTGATGCCATTGAGGCAATTTAAAAAGATGAACCTCAAGGCTTATCTGAGCTTTAATGTGGACACGGGTTATGTCAATGAACCGACTTATCGAGAGACTAACTTCTTGAATAACAGGTACCTTGTTGGCTACGGTCCGGGCTTAGATCTTATCCTGTTTAACACACACTTGTTTTCATTTGAATATAGCTTTAACCAACTCGGGCAATCAGCTCTCTTTATCAGCAATAGTGTATCGTTTTAAGGCATCAAATCCATTGGTAGCTGGTTTAACTCTATCATTGCCTCTTAAAAGCATACTGTAATTTTTCTGCGGACCTTATATGCATCGTATTTTTTCATATTGAGCGGAGCGAAATATCTAAATAGGCCATGACAATTCACCACAAAAAACTTGAGACTGAGTAAGGTATTCGCTCTATCCAACTAATAACCAAAAATTTAAAGATATATCAGCCTTCCAAAATCCTTTAGGCAGAAATTGCATTATATCTATAACATAAAAAAAGAAGATGTCAGATAACGGAATCATTACGAAAGTCAGCCAACAGAGCTTTGAAAATACTTACGCCAAACTTCGATCGATCATAGATAACAATCCTAATCTGAAAATCCTGATGGAACTTGATCATCAGGCTAATGCAGCTAATGTTGATCTCGAGCTACCACCGACTCGAATCGTTATGTTTGGTAATCCGCGATTAGGTACGCCACTGATGATAGGAGGTGATTATACGGGCTTAGATCTTCCGCAGAAGATATTGGTCTGTGAGCGCAATGGTCAGGTCACGCTATCTTATAATGACCCATCATATCTCAAGAACAGGCACGCTATCTCTGGTAAAGACGAAGTCTTACAGAAGGTGAC
>CAZAXY010000128.1:0-9019 GCA_964489125.1 uncultured Saprospiraceae bacterium | reverse complement strand
AGAACTTAATCATTGACTTGGTGGCTTCATGCATGATACTATGTAAACATGCAGTTACCAAAAAACTAAAACTGAGTTATAAATATCACAAATGTCGTGATCATGTACTAAGAGTTGATTTTAATGGTTCGACAGAACTCATCACTAGCAATATCGGTTACAGTAACAAATAATCATAAAATAGAGATGAACTTCTTAACAATAATTGCATCGATCTTGATCTTAAGCCAAGTTGATGCTTGCCAGACTGTTCAAGCCAGTGAGCCTACAGAACGAAGGGTGTTAGATCCAATCGTAGTTACTGCGGACAAAGACCTATCGGATTATCACAAAGCTTATTTTGCTAGCGGATGCTTCTGGTGTGTAGAGGCGATTTTTGAGTCTGTCGAAGGCGTCGCCGAAGCAGTGTCAGGATATGCTGGCGGCACCGCCGCCAATGCTAATTATAGAGATGTCAGTAGCGGTCGCACTAATCACGCTGAAGCCGTAGAGGTTTACTATGACAGCACGGTTGTTGATTTTCCAACCTTACTACAAGTATTCTATGGTTCTCATGATCCTACAACTCTTAATCGACAAGGCAACGATAGAGGGCCACAATATCGATCGGCAGTATTCTATCAGAATGATAAGGAACAGGAGATCACGCTATCTTATCAGAAGCAACTGAACGAGTCAGGGATATTCCAAAAGGAGATCGTCACTCAGATCGTACCACTTGATGTGTTTTATGTGGCAGAGGATTATCATCAGGACTTTGAAAGACGCAATCCTAATCAAGGCTATGTCCGAGCGGTTTCTATTCCGAGATTGAACAAGTTCAAGAAGAAATTCCCAGAGCTCTTAAAGAAAGGTGCTGAACTACATTAGGTCCCTATTTTTGGCGTGCATCGTAATATGCATGTCCTACAACGATATACGAAGTCAGGAGCTTGCTCCTGACTTTTCTTATGCCAGTCTGTCTGGATCAGAACAGCACTTGTCAGATCTGCAAGGTGAGGTAGTATATATCAGTTTTTGGGCAAGTTGGTGTGGTCCGTGCCTTCGCAACTTTAAGAAGTATGAGGCTATTCGCTCCCAATTAGAAGCGGCAGGTGTCATATTACTCAATGTCAATATTGATAAGACTGAAGATTTATGGCTCAATGCGCTTGAGATGCAAAATATCAATGGACGAAATGTGAGGACTACAGATATCGAGGGATTGCAAGCCAATTATCAAGTCTATAATATTCCACTCTATGAGATCGTCAATCGCTCAGGGCAATTAGTCTACCTGCCAGAAGACCCTAACCGATCTATTATTGATGCTTTTAAAGGATGGTTAGAGGAGCGCTAATCTATCCAATCGCATTGAATAAGTTATAGATAAATCCCGATAGATAGTATATCAGAATAGCTAAAAAGGCAATTCCCATAAAGATGGTAAACACCTTGTCTGATGTGTTTTGATTATTATTCTCCTTTTTCATGTGCGCTACGAAGAAATAAAAGATACAACTATAGCGAATCTTAATCAATAATGAAGATAATCTTGATCGCTGGCATCATTCTTAACAGTCTTGGGTAAAACTATTTAGAGGGTCTTTATATACTCACAATCACTCTGCGAAGAGCTGATCAATAATGTTTCTGAGTATTAAACCAACAGCGCAGGCCATCAAAAAGCCAATGGCCAGACTATCGAAGGTACAGAAAAAGGGTTTGCATGACATTTTTTCAAAATTCGTCAAGTCTATAGCATATCCGATCCTGTTACCGAGCCATAGCAGCAGATTCCCTCCAACAAAGATGATTAAAAAATAGGTGAGTTGATTTCTCCAAAAATCAGACTTACCCGAACAGTTCTTTTTGACATAAGAGATCAGAGCGTAAGTTGGAACAATAACAAGTGCATTTCGGATCAGCAGAGCTGGCACACTAGTAGGAAACCACGGAGTCAACCGAACCAAAGTCAAGAAGTAAATAAGAAAGACTATCAGAGTACTATGAAAGACAAGGGTTGTGGTCTTACTTTTAAGAGCCTTGACAAGAACATAGGATATAAGATCAATGATCTTAAAGATTATAAAAGCGAATAAACCCAGTACCAAGAAAATCAACGGCATGGTATCTATATAGCCCATGATCCCTGGTTCTAAGTTATGCTGTATGAGTTGTCTCGCCTCGAAGGTCGTCCCTGAATGAACGATGTCATATCGATCTTCGAATGTCAAATCTTCCAACTTACGCTGGAAGGGTAGGTCATTTTGGAATCCCTCAATGAAGTAATAGTCATTGTCCTCATATGGTATATTGGGCTTGTAATATGAGTAGTTGATAGTGCCAAAATCGTCGTGCTCATAGCCGTCGAACTTGTAGATTTCTTTCTTATTATTGGTGCTCTCAATGATAAAGACAATGGGTTCTTTATGAGGCCAAATAGTTTGTGATTTGGCTACTCGAATTAATTGATATCCGTCCTGCTCTAGAACTACTTCATGCTGATATCGTAGATAGTGAGCACCGAAGAGAAATACCCCTATTAATATGATTATAGTTGATAGATATAAATCGGACCTACGCATCAATCTCTAAGGTATAATTAAGGAAGGCCTGATCCGTCTTTATATTACAAAAGATGGTAAACTGATAAGCGCATAATAGATTGGAAGCATTCTATCCATAAGAACATCACATGCCAACCATCGCACAAGCATCTTATATATGGCTGTTATTAAGCTGTTTTTCGATAACTCAGATACATGCTCAATCAATAGTAGAAATCTCTGGGTCACCTGTTATAGATGGGTGTGATACCCTACAGTATGATCTGATTGTGAGATCTCCTCAAGCGGATCAAGCCCTCTCCATAAGATTCAGTGAGTCAGTGACGTACATAGCAAATTCTTTAACAGAGGAAGTCACAGAGTTGTCCGATGGGGTGTATATAGAATTGTCAGCGTACGAAGGCTGTGATTTAATTCGTGGGACAATTACTATTGTGCCACATAGTCTCGATTTTCTATCACCATTTGAAGCTATCGCCTATTTAGACGATGATGTTGAGGAAACATCCCAAGTTATTTCTTTCGCCCGCAGGAGCTTTGTCAATTTGGATTTTAGCCCATATACATATGATGTATTAATTAATCAAGTATCCAAGGTCATCACAATAACCAATGTTACTGATCAGCCGATTAATCAGCTCAGCATAGCGGTCTCGATAGATGCTGATTTTGCAAATGTAGAGGGCATTACAGGTGCATCGGTCTATGGAGATTCCTTAATTAGCATCTCTCAGGAAGATTTTAACAACTTGGAACTTGCTCGTGGAGAAAGCCATGAGATTCTTATCCAGTATAGCCTCAATAGATGTGATTTGCAGTCCATATCTTATATCCCTATTGGAAATTGTATCGCTCAAGATATTGATGAGTTTGCTTTTGTAGATGACAATATATCTGAGGTCGCTACACTAATCGGGCAATGGGTTGATCCCAATCCACAGAGATTTAATGTTGGATTCTGTGATTATGACTTCGTTGACATGCGTGTCTATCTAGATGGTGACAATATATCTGCTCCAGAGCTTTCTGAAGCATATGATCTGTCTATCTCGCTAGATAGACGAGAGTTTGACCCTAACAATATATTTAGGTGCATGGATGCAGTTGCGATGATAGGTGGTCATGTTCTTGATGCACAGATCGCTAATGGGATGCAATTCTTATTTGACCTACAAGAACTCACTAACTCGGCCGATCTGCCAGCCCAACTTCAAGACTTAGATGGTGACGGGTCCTATGATGACCTGGCTTATGGTGATACTCTGACCCTGTCAATTGGATTTAAGATCAGTGAGTTATGTAGAGAGAGGCTATACAACATATCAGATATGCGGGGCAACTTGAGAGTAATTTCATCAGATCGGTGTGATCAAGAGTCCAGAAGTGATGTAGCCTTTTTTACAGTCAGTAGCCAGAGTTTTATAAATACATCGATTCCTTCATTAGAGGAGGATAGTCGTGATGAATTCTTTGTCAATGAAGGGCAGGTAACTACGCATAGGATCTCATTTAACAATTCTAATGCCTTTTTGGACGATTGCGCAGGCAGCGGCGAAGTGCGATTCACTATTGACGTCCCGACATTTATGAGATTGAATGATGAAGGTCATGTGGCTATTCGGAATAGAACCGATACGATTGAACTTGATCCTGTCGATCTGATAGACTCAGTTACTATTACATTGCCCACAGCCGATTCATGGATTCTGCTCACACAGTATAGAGCTTTCTGCGAGACAACTACACAAACAGCAATTAATTGCGGGGATTGTGTCTTCAGTGATCTACAGCGCATGACGACTCGGGCTACTATAAACTGCGATCAATCACAAGTATGCAGCGTGCCCAACTTTGTAGATGAACGTAGTAATGGTCCATTTAAAGTAGTTTGTGCAGATCAACGTCCTACAGGACAAATTGTACAGGTCGACACGATCATAGTTGATCGTCTCAATACACAGTGGACTGATAGGCGGAGAACTGACCGGATAAATCCTAATAATTACCCCTTGTCTGGTAGTAATTTAGGACGATTGGATTCTCTACCTGGTAATAGGTATTTCTTTGAAGGAGATACGCTGAGGTCACGCTATAGATTTCATATCGACTGTATAGATATGCTAGAAAATTTAGATATACGCCTCCGCTTTCAGAATAATTCTAGCAATACCCAACTTGATGTCATCAGTAGTCAAATCGTCAACATAGCGAGTGGTCAAGAAATAGACGTTAGAAATTTAATCGAACAAATAGGACAGGATTTAACCATTGACTTCGATGATCTCAGTCTATTCGAGGATGGAGATTGGCAGTGGAATCTAAAAGGAGTGGTGAGAATGAATCCGCGATTTTCAATTAGTACTTCATACGTTTTTCACCCTCTCCGATTTTCAATGAGAGAAACATCAGTAAACGGCTGTACTGCCTTAATTGATCAACAGGAGGTCCCGTTCGCCACTTCAGAACATTTCATCGAGTCTCTATTCAGTGGTGTTGGTGACCAACGTATAAGTAATTTGGCTTTGGGTAGATCATCCCGATTCATACAAACATTGCATAGTAATAACCGCTCATCCTTGCAAGCCAATGCTACTGACGAGTATAGAGAATATCCCAATATGAGATCTGTAACAATCTCAGTACCCCATGGATATGATCTAGTCGATGAGGCCTATCACATCCAGGCCATTCGAATCGAAGAGAATGATTTTAATGTCCGCGACCGTGAGGTCTTATTAGAGACCGAGTTCTTTCTGGATGAATCATATGCTCCGACAAGTGTGTCGAGTGATGACACGCATACTCATTATCAATTTGACATAGGAGAAGACTTCAATGTACTGCCAGTAGGATCTCTATCTTTTGGCTTTGTTGATATAATAGCATCGGAGGTGCCGACATCACCCACCAGTGAATTGATCATAAGTGGTTCAATTCTATACAGAGATCATGCTGGTGGAACTCTTGAAGATGTAATATTTGATTTTAGCGATCGTGCTATACTTTTCTATGACGATTATAATTTGGCCTTTGATGATGATTTTATGATCATCAGATCTGACACTGGTACGACGTGGACCTTGAGAAACAATAATTTAGCTATTCCTGGCCTAAGTTTGATTCTTTCATTTTCGGGATTTGAGGTAGCTGATATTGCTCAGGATTATGGTATCGAGCTAACATTAAGAGGGATTGACGTGGACAGTATAACTTTCATAGATGAAGGTGATCCATATTTTGCTAATGATACTTATGAGGCGATGCGAATTGATGAAGACACCTGGATATTAAGTGATCCCCTTGAGTTCTTTTTTAGTAATCCTAGCCTCCTCATCCATACCAGTGATGTTGACTGTGGCTATGATACACTATTGGTGAGCTATCAACCTTCTAATGTGGAGCTATCTCAATGTGACGATTGCATTTGGATGGATACTTTGGTAAGCTTTCAGCCTATTGGATTTATGGAGTTAGATCTAATCTCCAGCCCAGAACAGTTAGAAAATTGTGTGGAGAGCTATTTTGATTATAGAGTTGAGAATATAGGCGAAGGAGACTTAGATGAAGTTGAGATACTCATAGAAAGTAATGCCTATGATCAATTGGTGATGAGTTATCTCGATCAAAACGGCAACTATCAGTCTGCCACCATCAATCGACGCTCGCCCTCTCAGGTCATTTCTTGGCGTGTATCTGATGATGAGATAGAGGGGTTGAAAGGCCTGAGTGGATCAGCTGGCATGACTGCTATAGAATTTAGAATTGGCTATGGAGGAGATTGCATTGCAGCAGAGGAAGTTTATGTAAATGTTTGGTCCGTTGCAGCGCTCGGCTGTGGTGATGAGATCAACAGTGATCGAGTAGGCTCCACGATCCCTGTTATGATAGCCGAAGATAGGGATCATAGAATGGTTCTCGACGTAAGACAAGTAACACAATGCCAAGATGAATTGCAGATTGAAGTATTGCTTACGAGCAGAACAGCAGCACCCCTTAACAACTCTACCTTAAGCGTATCGCTACCGCCTAACATATCATATTCGCCACAGTCTAGCAGATTAAATGGACGAAGTATGAATGACCCTATAGCGTCTATTGGTGATCGAGGATTGGAGTTGCGATGGGACCGTGACCTTGATGGACTATCAGAAGATTCTTTGTTGGTGACTTTTAATATCGATATCAGTTGTACTAATTCTTGTATGGAGTCTGGATTCATCTCTGGTTCCTTAGCTTCAGATTTTATTAATAGTTGTAATGCGAATTGCAGTGTGCGGTCAACACGTGCATATGCTGCTGAGCAAGAGCTTCCATTAAGTCCAGACTTCCTGTTTAGAGAGCTTTCAATCGAATCAATAGATATTACTCAATCAGGTGAATTGAACCTGAGTTTCAATGTCGAAATCAAGCAAAATAATAGCTTGATCTATGATGTACCTATAGCCTTTGATGTTTATCACGATGTCAATGGCAATGGGACCTTAGAAGAGAATGAGCCCATACTATTTGCAGGGGATTACGGCTTAGAAGATTTTGAATTTACTGATTTGGTTATCCAGGAGATGTTTACATTAACCGAAGATCAATTATGCAATTTGGCGATGCGATTATCATTTGATGAATGTGCCTGTCGAGATCTCAATCAGCGTGTAGAATTGAATGAGTCGCTTGGACTGAGTAGCCAGCTCTATACCTGTGGCAATGAAGTTGTCCCCCTGACCAACAATAGATTTGGCTCCTGTGATAGAGTATGGATGGCGCATCAGCGGATAGATCAGAGCGATCCTTCGCAACCGTTTTATAGCGTATCATCTGATGTTGATGTCGATACCATCGTAGGTATATTAGATTGTTTCGGATGTATCATCATGGATACTATCATGGTGATTAATGACACAATTGCTTCAGAGTTGAAGATTCTTCCGCCTGATAGCTGTTTTGGAGGAGTGACCGCCGAGTTAGTTATAGATGAAGATATAAGCCTAAGTGAAATCAATTGGGTGGGTTTTGAGTCCACTGAATTGGTTCTTGACGATATCATGGAGACGAGTGTAACAGTTGAGTATACTACTGATTTTGGCTGTCAAGTGCAGCACACGGCTTCGATAGATCCGAAGTATTTACTGAGTAATGATTGGACTATTTCCAGTACATCGGAAGTGGTCATGTTGGGACAATCTATACTTCTTGAATTAGCAGGAGACTATCCCTTAGGAGAAATTGCATGGTATAGTCAAGACTCGATCCTCGATTGCGCTGATTGCAGAGCCATTGAAATCGACCCGATGCAGGATCAACGAGTATTCGTATTGATCACCGATGACAATGGTTGCACTCAGGAGAGGAGCATCTTCATTGATGTATTTAGTGAGAGCCATGTCTATGTGCCCAGTGGATTTACACCTAACGGTGATGGCATTAATGACTTGTACTTTCCCTCGTTTAACGAGGCGATCACCTATGTCAATGAATGGTCTATCTATGATCGGTGGGGTAATAGAGTGCATCATCGATTCGGGCCCGCACAAACTGCAGAACTTGCTTGGGATGGCACCTTCAGTGAATCTCGAGTTAGTGCAGGAGCTTACGTATTTCGATTAGTGGTAGAGAACTTTGAGGGTAGGATAGAAGAGTATCATGGTAATCTGAGTTTGATAAGATAAGATTATGGTAAACCCTCACTCCAGATGCCTTAAATACATCTCAGGATTATTGAGGAAGTTCTTAGTGATAGAATAGTGCTGGAGATCGGCTAATGCTGTCTCGCTCATGCCATCCGATGTGATCTCATAGATAGTACTATCTGGGATCGACATCAGGATAGGGGAGTGCGTAGCAATGATAAATTGAGAGGTGTGTGACTTGAGATGCTCGATGATGAAATAGATGAGGGACAGTTGTTTAGACGGTGAGAGTGCTGCTTCGGGCTCATCCAGCAGGTATATGCCACGAGACTTGATCTTCTCATGCATGATCTTGAGGTAGGCCTCCCCATGAGAAAATGCGTCAAGCTCTTGACCGTAATTCTTGCGCATGTGATAGAGCTGCTCATTGGCATTGTCTTTCATCTCTTGGATGATATGTGCAGGCACTTCTCCCTTGAGTTCTGCGAGTTGCTGATGCAAGCCCTCATCTCGTCGGTTCACACTATTGAGATAATCCCCAAAGTCTTCAGCCCTAAAGAAGAATCCCGTTGAGCGGTGAATCTTGAAGTCCAACTCCAGGTATGGCGCAAGCTTGATTGCTGCGGCAAAAGATTTTTTAGCGTAATTGGAACCATCCATATGTGGCAATTGCAGCCTGAAGGCAATAGCCTCGAGAAGGGTGGATTTTCCAGTGCCATTATCGCCGACAATGAAGTTGACATAGTTAGAGAGATCTATGCCTTTGGCATGTTTGATGCCAGCTACATCATAGGGGTAAGGATTAGTCCTATCGGTATTGATGTTTAGTGTTTTGATGTAGGGCAT
>CAZAXY010000127.1:0-9029 GCA_964489125.1 uncultured Saprospiraceae bacterium | reverse complement strand
GGGTTTGAGATAGATAACAAACCTACTGCTAAGGTATCTGATGAGATGTACGCTATACTCCTGCAGGAATTCAGCCATTCTAAAGAAGAAAAATCCAAAGCTGATTCTCTTATTATTGGCAATCGGGCCGCAGAAGAAGAAGCTCCTAAGCCTACTCCAGTGGTAGCACCTCCTCCACCTCCACCGGTGGAGAAAAAAGTGGAACCTAAACCAGAGCCTAAAAAAGTAGAAGAGCCAGAGGAGGTTAAAATTGAAGCTCCAAAAATTAGCGTCAAGGTTGTTGATAAAATAGATCTCGATAAGGCTAAAGAAGCATCTAAACCTGCTCCAGAGGACAAAGATGAGCCTATACCTGAAGCAAGCAAGGCCAAAGAAGATGCCAAGAAAGAAGCTCCTAAAGCAACTACAGATAAACCTACTGAAGCTCCAGCAGATGAAACAGTAAGGGCAAAGACGCCTCAGCTTCAAGGTCTGAAGATCATGGGCAAGATCGACACCGATAAGCTCAAGACCAAGCCGAAAAAGGTCGATAAACCTAAAGACGCAAAACCCGGAGAGGCAGATGACAAGAAAAAACGCAAGCGCAAGCGTAAGAAAATAATAACTAACACAGGTGGTGGCGGTAACCGCGGTGACAATAGAGGTGGCAATCGCCGAGGAGATAACCGTGGTGGAAATAGAGGCAATGAGGTTAAAGAGGTCTCAGAAAAAGAAATAGAAGAGAAGATCAAGGCTACAATGGCCCGAATCAAGGGTGGAAAATCCAATAAACGTCAAAAGATCCGCCGTGATAGTCGTGTAGAAAAAAGAGAAAAACAGGAAATACTCGAGAACGAAGGTCAAACTGAAACAATCCAGTTGACAGAGTTTATTTCTGTATCTGAGTTGGCCAGTTTATTAGACATACAGGCTACAGATATTATCATGTCATGTATGAATATGGGTGTGATTGTATCCATCAATCAACGCCTTGATGCAGAGATCATCGAGTTAATAGCTGATGAGCACAACAGAGAAATAGAGTTCATCAGTGCAGAAGCAATTGATGAGGAGCAAGAAGAAATAGTTGACGATCCAGCTGATCTCGAACCACGAGCACCAATTGTAACCGTGATGGGTCATGTCGATCATGGTAAAACATCGTTACTGGATCACATTAGAAAAGCTAATGTTGCCAGTGGTGAAGCAGGTGGTATCACACAGCACATAGGTGCATACGAAGTAAATGTAAACGGCAAGAAGGTGACCTTCTTAGATACTCCAGGTCACGAAGCCTTCACCGCGATGAGAGCAAGAGGCGCCAAAGTAACAGATGTAGTAATCATCATTATAGCTGCGGACGACCGTATTATGCCCCAAACCAAAGAAGCTATTAGTCACGCACAGGCGGCAGGTGTACCTATGATATTCGCAATCAACAAGATCGATAAGGACGGAGCACAACCAGATCGTATTAAGCAAGAGCTAGCTGGAATGAACCTACTCATCGAAGAATGGGGTGGTCAGTTTCAGTCACAAGATATCTCTGCCAAAACTGGACTTGGCATTGACGAGTTATTAGAGAAGATTTTACTCGAGGCGGAGGTACTTGAACTGAAGGCTAATCCAGATCGCAACTCGATAGGAACAGTAATAGAAGCATCTCTTGATAAGGGGCGTGGATATGTTACCAAGATGCTCGTACAGACAGGTACGATGTCTATAGGAGATGTAGTAGTAGCTGGGGGATCCTCAGGTAAGGTTAAAGCCATGTTCAATGAGCGAGGGGAGAGACTCAAGGAAGCAGGACCATCTACTCCAATATTATTGCTCGGCCTTAATGGTGCTCCTCAAGCAGGAGAGAAATTTAAGGTAGTTGATTCAGAACAAGAAGCTCGGCAGATAGCTGCTAAACGTCAACAAATTGATCGTGAGCAGTCTAACCGTGCCAATAAGCGTATTAGTCTCGATGAGATCGGTAGACGATTGGCATTGGGAAGCTTTAAGGAACTCAACCTCATCGTAAAAGGTGACGTGGATGGCTCTATAGAAGCCCTTTCAGATTCCTTGATCAAGTTGAGTATTGAGTCTGTGCAGGTTAATGTAATCCACAAGGCCGTAGGTCAAATCGCCGAGTCAGATGTGCTATTAGCATCTGCATCAGATGCCATCATCGTAGGATTTCAAGTGCGCCCATCGAGTGGAGCAAGAACCCTCGCTGAACGAGAAGGTGTTCAGATCAAGACTTACTCAATCATCTATGAAGCAATTGACGAGATCAAGAGTGCTATCGAAGGAATGCTCGAGCCGACCAAGGAGGAAAAAATCATGGGTGAAGTTGAAGTACGTGAAACCTTCAAAATAAGTAAGGTCGGCACAATCGCTGGATCGTATGTCAACTCAGGAATGATCAGCCGAAATTCTCTCATAAGAGTCGTTCGTGACGGAATAGTGATGTATCCAAATAAACAAGGTCAGGTTGGTGAAATTTCAGCACTTAAGAGATTTAAAGATGATGTCAAAGAAGTCAAGAAAGGTCTGGAGTGTGGTGTACTCATCAAAAACTATAATGACATTAAAGTTGGAGATATCATTGAGGCCTACGAAATCGTAGAGATAAAACAAACACTCGATTAGAAATCGCAGCCGACTGAAGGAATATCTTGATGAGCTGGTAGATACATACAATAGACCAAGCTTCATCAAAAAAGATCCCATCAGCATTCCACATTCATTCACTAAGCTTCAGGACATTGAGATTAGTGCCTTCTGGGTAGCTATGTTATCTTGGGGTCAGCGCACTACCATTATTAATAAGGCAAGGGAGTTAATGAGTCTGATGGATCATGCACCACATGACTTTGTCCTTAACCACAAGGATTCAGATCTAAAGCGCTTGCTATCATTTAAGCATCGAACCTTTCAACCCGACGACACACTCTATTTTATTGATTTCTTTAAACGGTTTTACTCTACGCATGACTCATTAGAAGAAGCCTTTTTTCCCGCTCCGGCGACAGATGTATATTCAGCTCTTAGCAATTATCACCAGCTGTTTTTTGATATTGACTACGCCCCTAAACGTACTAGAAAGCATGTTTCAACACCTGTGCGCAATAGCTCATGTAAACGGCTAAATATGTTTTTGCGATGGATGGTAAGAAAAGATAAGCGGGGGGTAGATTTTGGCCTATGGAAGTCTATTTCTATGTCGCACCTCATGATTCCCTTAGATGTGCATGTCTACAAGGTAGCTCATCATCTTAAGCTGTTAAAGCGAGAAAAAGCTGACTGGACCTCAGTTGTAGAGCTCACTAAAAATCTTAGAAAGCTCGAACCTGACGATCCAGTCAAATACGATTATGCGTTATTTTCTATAGGCGTAGAAAAGCGAAACATCACATTGTGACAATCTTCACTTTATTGATTTTATGAGTAGATCCGTGGATCGAGCAGAAATAAAAGAATCGGTAGCTATTCTCATCACTACTGATATGGTACAGTCCATATGTATCTTTTTTCTGCTCGTATTTAGCAGGATGTGAGCGGACGATTTCAGGGTTGTGCAGGGCGTTCATCCACTTTTGGAGATATGTTTTGGCCTCTTTTTGTGATAAAGTTAGAACCTCTCGATCGATCTGAATGGTCACTTCATGATCGAGATTGTCGAGTACTTGACTCACATTGACATTGGGGCTTAGCGCAAATGAAATTGTAAATAACAATAACAACTTACCTATCATTTTCTTCGATTTTGATTTAAAAGAATTAACAAGTAAAGTGTTGTCGTTATGCGCTTTGAGTTGGTGGACAGATAAAACTGAATTCATTCTCAGAATATTGTAAGTGCCTAATATTAACTCATAACACTATCTTGAGCCGTCATCGTGAATAAAGTAAAATGAGTCAGAAAAAAACAGTTTTAGCCATCCTTGATGGCTGGGGAATCGGCCGCAATCCATCTGTTGATGCCATTGCGCAAGCTGCCACGCCGTTCTACGATCATCTCATGGCAAGCTATCCTGCTGCCACCCTCACCACATTCGGTACTGAGGTCGGATTGCCTGAAGGCCAGATGGGCAATAGTGAGGTTGGACATCTCAACATTGGAGCAGGTCGGATCGTATATCAGGATCTCGCACGTATCAACAAAGCTATTGAAGATGGAATCCTACTAGATCAAGAAATCATCGTTCAGGCCATTCAATATGCAAGAGATAATAACAAGCCCGTACATTTTATTGGACTCTTATCAGATGGCGGAGTGCATGCTCATATTGATCATCTCATCAACCTGATTACAGGATTTAGCGCACAAGGAATACAAGACATCAGGGTACATTCGTTTCTCGATGGTCGTGATACTGCCCCAGATAGTGGTATAGGATATCTCCAAAAGCTTATAAAGGAAACTGCCCATACCACTGCACAATTGGTTTCTGTCGTAGGTCGATATTATGCGATGGATAGAGATATGAGGTGGGAACGAATTAAAAAAGCCTACGATCTACTCACTCGAGGTATAGGGCGAAAGACAGATGATATTATTGCCGCCGTACAAGAATCTTATGAGCAAGGTGTGACAGATGAGTTTATGGAACCAATCATAACGGACCAAGACAAAACCATAAGCGATGGCGATGTAGTGTTTTTTATCAACTTTAGAACCGATCGCCCTCGAGAGATCACTATGGCCCTCACTCAAGAGGCTTATCCCGATTATGACATGACACCCCTCGATCTTCACTTTGTAACCATGACACAGTATAGTCAAGCATTCAGAGATCTTCATGTCGTCTTTAAAAAAGACTTACTGTCTAAGACTATTGGTGAAGTACTTTCTCAAGCTGGTAAAACTCAGGTTAGAATTGCTGAAACTGAAAAATATCCCCATGTAACATTCTTCTTTAATGGTGGAAGAGAGGCCGTGTTCGAGGGAGAACATCGCATACTCGTACCATCTCCTAAGGTGGCAACTTACGATCTGAAACCAGAGATGAGCGCTATCGAGGTCACTGACAAGATCTGTGCATATATAGATTCTGAGTCGCCTGATTTTATCTGCCTCAATTATGCTAATGCAGATATGGTCGGTCATACGGGTGATTTTAGCGCCGCAAAGAAAGCTATCACTACCGTTGACTCAAGTCTAAAGCGCTTAGTTGAGAGCGCCTTGGCTCAGGATTACCACATCATAGTAATTGCAGATCACGGCAATAGTGATTTCATGATTAATGAAGATGGCAGTCCGCATACAGCCCATACCGTAAATCCCGTGCCTATAATATATATAGCACGAGATACGGCAGAACTAAAACTCAGCAATGGGAAGTTAGCTGATATAGCTCCAACTCTTTTATCTTTAATGGATATCGACCGACCTGCAGAGATGACCGGAGATATCCTTATATCATGATAAAATACAAGAACATATACGTTGCGGCTACTAATCAACATGTGGGCAAGACCACAAGTACGCTCGGATTAGTATCATCGATGCTCCAAAAGAACATCAACGTAGGCTACTGTAAACCTGTCGGGCAAAAGTTTCTGGATTTAAAAAATCTCTACGTTGATAAGGACACCCTACTATTTGCAGATCTCATCAAGTTTGAGATCAATCCGGAGTACCATAGTCCTGTGGTATTACCGAGCAAGGTTGTAAGAGACTATATCAGCAAGCCGAAGAAATTAGATTTCTACGATCGTGTTGCCAACGCCACTAAAATTCTCAATAAGTATCACGAGCTAACCATTTTTGAAGGGACTGGTCACCCAGGAGTTGGAAGCGTAGTAGGGCTCTCTAATGCTGAAGTGGCTCATGCTTTGGATGCTGCAGTAGTAATGATTCTTGAGGGTGGTATCGGAAGCACTATTGATATGTTTCATATGAGTAGTGCTGTTTTTAAACAACGTGGCGTACCAATCATCGGTGTGATCATCAATAAGATTCGCCCAGATAAAATGGAGCAAGTCAAGTTCTACTTGTCTAAATATTTTGGGTCAATTGATATTCCCATCCTTGGCTATGTACCCTATGACAAGAATCTTGCTCACCCATTGATGAGTACAGTTTGCAATAGCATAAAGGGCGAAGTCGCGGTTAATTCGCACTGTCTATATACTAATCGAGTTGAAAATATCCTGTCTGGATCATCTGTGGATCTCAAGGAACTTAAGGAATATCGCAACAATCTCATTGTCACCAGTGCCCGCACTATGGATCGAGCAGTGACCCGTGTCGATAACTTTGCTACGGCCAACGATCTACCTAAATCTTCAGTCTCCGGAGTAATCGTTACAGGTGAGGGAGAAATCTCCAATGAGGTAATTGAATTCGTCAACAAATATGATGTGCCTTTGATCCGCACGATATTTGATACGTTTGGCGTCGTAATCAACATCTCTAAGATCGAGGTGAAGATTAATCGCCAGACTCCTTGGAAGATTCAGCGAGCTATTGAGTTGATCAGTAAAAATGTTGATTTAGACCAGATTCTCATCCCAGCGGATCAGGCTCACTCATAGATTATGACTCCATCTGCCATCATCTTAAGTTCCATCTTAGGCTCTGTGATGGCAGCAATCTCATTCGCAGTAGCGCCGCCGTCAGCAGCATAATGTCTCAATTCATCGACAGAGGTAATGGTACTTCTTAGTACACCAGACACTACCACTTCTTTACCAGAGGCATCAAGCGGCATGAAGAATGCATAATCTTTAAACTTGATGAATACACTTTCATCTGAGTCATCAACAATGTTCATCCAGCATCCTTTTGCCTGGCAAACTGACTCTATAGTCCCTTTTATTTTGACCGTTCTTTCTTCCCCTTTCTTAAAGCCTATGACACTTTCAGAAATATCGATAGCATTGGTTTCGCTGATCTTTTCACCGTAGTACAGCTTACCATCAGCCACCTCTGTAGGTATAGCTTCTTGCTTACAACCTAGGGCAAAGAAAGCGATCAGGATATATAGAAATTTGTTCATCTGTTTTTTATCCAAAAATACAAGCTATTCAGTATTGCTTAGCTATTTCTATTTGAATAGAAAATCCGTATTTTCGCGCTCCAATTTTTGGAAAAGTTCATAACATAATTTTTTAATGAGACAATATGAAGTCACTTTCATCGTCGATCCCGTTCTGTCAGGCGATGAAATAAAATCGACAGCTAAGACTTACGAAGATATGCTCAAAACTGAAGGAGCTAACATCGTAAACATAGATGATATGGGTCTTAGACAATTAGCCTACCCGATTAATAAAAGATCATCAGGGGTATACTACTCTACGGAGTTTCAAGTAGAAAATGGCTCAATGCTAACTAAGCTTGAATTAGCACTCAGACGTGATGAGCGCATCATGAGATTCCTCACTGTCAAGTTAGACAAGTACGGTATCAAGTACAACGAGGACAAGAGAAATGGCCTAATCGGTAAAGTTCAAAAGCCCGAGAAAAAAGGATCTAAAAAAGATTCTAGAGATTCTCGTAAGCCTCAAGCTAAAAAAGTTGTTAAACCTGCTCCTGCAGCCGCAGCGCCTGTAGCAGCCCAAAAAGAAGAAGAATAATGGCATCTAGAGACGACATAAAGTTCTTAAGCAATCCTAATATCGGATCTAAGAAAAAGAAGTACTGCAGATTTAAGAAGTATGGTATCAAGCATATCGATTATAAAGATGCTGACTTCCTATTACAGTTTATTAACGAGCAAGGCAAACTACTGCCAAGACGTATTACTGGTAATTCTCTCAAGCATCAGAAGAGAGTAGCAATCGCAGTCAAAAGAGCCAGACACTTGGCAATGCTCCCTTACGTAGCTGACTTATTGAAATAACTTTTAAAAAACGATTAGAACCATGGAAGTTATTCTATTAAAAGATATGGGTACGCTCGGCGATAAGCATGAAGTAGTACAGGTAAAAAATGGTTACGGTAGAAATTACTTGATCCCAAAAGGATTGGCAGTGATCGCTAACGCACCAAACATGAAAAAACTCGATGACATCGTGTCGAAAGAAAGAGCAACAGAGGAGGCAAGAGTAGATGAATTCAAAGCGATGATTGCTAAGCTTGATGGCAAAACACTCAAGATAGGTGTTAAAGCCGGGACAAGTGGTAAGATCTTCGGTAGTGTTACTGCTATACAGGTAGTCAATGCCATCAAAGAACAATTCGAACTAGAAATAGCTCGTAAGAAGATCATCTTAACAGATGATATGAAGGAAATCGGTACTTACTCAGCAGAAATTGTATTACACGATGAAGCTAAGGGTACTATGGAATTAGAATTAGTTAAGGAGTAAGAAATTACTTCTTAACCATAGGATACAGAAGCGTGATTATCAATGATGGTCACGCTTTTTTTGTTCCAGATATAACCCTTAGTATTGCGACCTAGGAGGAAACATCCTAAACTATATGGCATATAATCATCGCTTAACTATTTCTTTCATGACACTTTTTTATCGAAAAAAGTGTCCAAAAACTCGTCGCACTAAGGCGCTAAACAAAGCTCCTCTCGCATCCCATTTGAGTGCGACAGGTTATGCGATAATTTAATCCACAATCTTGAGTGCTAGCTGGCTATATAGATATCCACCAACAGCCGAGATACAGGGCCTTTTTGTCATCTATTAATTTTGTAGATGCTCATTTTGTCAGATCTCAAAATGACAAAAAAACTACTTTGTCATTTCGACCACAGGAGAAATATTCAGAGTTAAGATGGCCACACTCTTATAGTCTTTTGCGTATCAGTGATCATACTTATCAAAATAAATTCCAAACACTCAAAACCCACATAGATGTCCATGCTCCTTCAGCCATTTCTCATGTCGCTTGTAGTCTGGCATCACTGACTTAACTATGCTCCAGTATTTTGGGCTGTGATTGAGTTCCTTCAAGTGTGCGAGTTCATGAACGAACACATAGTCTTGCACGTCAAGCGGGGCAAAAAGTGTGCGAGTTGAGATATTAATATTTCCACTTGACGAGCAACTGCCCCAGTTGCTAGAATTGTTCTTGAGTCTTACTTGCTTGATCGACT
>CAZAXY010000126.1:5673-9256 GCA_964489125.1 uncultured Saprospiraceae bacterium | reverse complement strand
CTACAAATATTTTAATATTCTTTTGAATGACGACAAACCGACGATTGGAAAAAACGTGAGGCGCATAAATTTTTGATAATAGTATTACTTTTGTGCATGGATAAAGCTACCAGACCATTTAGCCCAATCGTCGAAGCACTCACTTTCGATGACGTACTATTAGTTCCACAGTATTCCCAGGTTTTACCGAGAGATGTATCTATAAAGTCGAAGTTGACTCGTGAGCTAACGATCAATGTTCCGATCGTTTCTGCAGCTATGGATACAGTTACAGAATACAATTTGGCTATTGCTATGGCGAGGGAAGGTGGCATTGGGATCATCCATAAAAACATGACCATTGCCGATCAAGCTGAGCAAGTACGCAAGGTGAAGCGGTCTGAGAGTGGAATGATCATAGATCCTGTGACATTGACTATAGATGCGACCTTACAAGATGCACATGATCTCATGCGCACTTATAAGATTGGGGGTATTCCGGTGGTGGACAGTAAGAAGAAATTGGTAGGAATCTTGACTAATCGAGACCTTCGATTTGAGGACAACCTGGGGCGAAAAGTCACAGAAATCATGACTAAAGAAAATCTCATTACCGCTCCAATAGGTACTAACCTAGAGCAGGCAGAAGCGATTCTCCAGGAACATAAAATTGAAAAATTACCCGTTGTAGATGACAATAACACCCTACTTGGGCTTATCACCTATAAGGACATTATCAAAGTAGAGAGCTATCCTAATGCCAGCAAAGATGGTCATGGGCGCTTACTGGTTGGAGCTGCTGTAGGAATAAGTGCAGATACCTTTGACAGAGTCGAAGCTCTGCAGAAAGTAGGAGTTGATGTGATCATTGTTGATACGGCACATGGCCATAGCCAAGGAGTTTTGAATTGTATTAAGGAAGTAAAGACCAAGTTTAAAGACCTTCAAGTGGTTGGCGGCAATGTCGCTACAGAGGCAGGTGCTCAAGCATTGATCGATCATGGTGTAGATGGTGTAAAGGTTGGAGTAGGACCTGGTAGTATCTGTACGACTCGAATAGTTGCTGGTGTAGGGGTGCCTCAGCTAAGTGCTATAATGAATGCTGCAAAAGCTGGCCTAAAGGCAGGTGTGCCAATCATCGGAGATGGTGGTATCCGTTATACTGGAGATATCGCCAAAGCATTAGCTGCAGGGGCAAGTACTATAATGGGCGGATCGCTATTCGCCGGTACGGAGGAAGCGCCTGGCGAAACCGTGATTTACGATGGCCGTAAATTTAAGGTATATAGAGGTATGGGCTCACTGGGTGCTATGCAGAAAGGATCTAAGGACAGGTACTTCCAAGATGCTGAGGACGATGTGAAGAAGTTAGTCCCAGAAGGTATTGAGGGCAGAGTGCCGTATAAGGGAACCATATCAGAAGTTATGGTACAATATACGGGAGGACTGAGGGCCAGTATGGGTTACTGTGGTGCCAAGGACGTACCATCAATTCAAGGTTCACCTCTTGTCAAGATTACCAGCTCAGGTGTACTCGAGAGTCACCCACATAATATTACGATTACTAAAGAGTCGCCTAATTATACTCGACGAGGATAAGATACTACCCCAGGCATATTATCAGAGTGATGATATCCTTAACATGGCCCAAAACCTGTTGGGGAAGGTGATTTCCACTAACATCAATGAACAGCTTGTAGCGGGCCGCATTGTAGAAACTGAAGCCTATCGTGCCTCTGAAGATAAGGGCAGTCACGCCTATCCAAATAAGCGCACCAAAAGAACGATGCATCAGTTTGAGTCAGGGGGTAGCAGCTATATCTACTTGTGTTATGGGATTCATCACCTGTTCAATGTGATAACGGGCCCTGAGGATCAAGGCCACGTGGTATTGGTGAGAGCGGTAGAGCTTACAATAGGAGAGGACATTGCCAGATCTCGAAGGAATATCAAAGGTTCGATTGAAAACTTAACCAACGGACCGGGTAAATGGACCCAAGCTTTTGGTATCACAACAGAGTTGAACAATCAACCTCTATATGACGGCGATGCTCCAATACAACTTTACGACGGAGATGAAGTGCTGCTGGACTCTATCGTTGCAGGACCACGTGTAGGTATAGCTTATGCAGAGGAGTGTGCCCATTGGCCTTGGCGATTTAGAATACGGGATAACAAGTGGACCAGCAAACCTGATGAGGTCAGCTATTGATTATACATAGCTCACCAACCGCACAAAAGGAATATAATCCTGGTGGGTTGACCTTACATAAAGAACAATGTTTAAAATACCCGAATATTGAAACGTTTTTTTTTAGTGTTTGTCAAAACGTTCAACCTATATCAAGGCGGACATTTACTCACTACCAATTAAATACTCCTCTTCACAGGCCCAAAGGCCACCGTACTCTAGAGCAATGGTCCGGTCCTTAGATATTTTGACATATTCGGGATCTGAGGTCATTTCTATAAAGTTCTGGAGTGCTGGATATCTCACCAATAATACCACATGGGCTTGGTCCTGATCATCACCAATCAGTGTACTCTTAACTTGACCTCGCCAGATGAGTTGAGCGCCATGTTTTTTTATGAATGGTAATGCATTAAGCCCGTATCTCATATAGGCCTCAATGCCGGTCTCATTGCCAGCTTCAGTCTTTTGACGAAATTTTAGGACGTTGATCATGGTGACAGGAGTGTCCTTCGGATAACTCGCCACCATTTTTTGGAACTGCTCCTTAGTAGGATGTAATTGATTAGTGAGTTGCATGGTTTATGTATTTTGAATAAAGTCAATCATTAGCTGAGCGATTTCTGGACCCTTGTCCTCCTGTAGGAAATGTCCTGCACCTTCGATGATGGTATGTGCTTGATTTTTTGCACCTGGAACAAATTTTTGAAAGGCCTTATGTCCTCCTTTAGTAATAGGATCACTATCACTGAATAGTGTTAAGGTCGGCTTATTCCATTGCATCAGCACGCCCCAAGCATTTTTATTATTTCCCGCCTCTGGATCCTCTGTTGAGGTTGGGACGAGTGATGGAAAGATCTTTGCGCCTGCCATATATGAGGGATCGGGATATGGCGCTTCATAAGCGGCTATCTCTGCATCCGAGAGTTTGCGGACTGTACTATTCTGGAGTATTTTGCCTATGGGTAGCACATCTACTGTCTGACTAAATTTTTGCCATTTCAAGAATGCTTCGGGGAAGCCCTGTTCACCCGTTGGCAGACCAGTATTGCCAACTACGAGTCGATCAAATTTGTCAGGTTGTGCTGCTAAGAGACGGAGCCCTATGAGGCCACCCCAATCCTGACAGAATAGATTGATGCCCGTAAGTCCAAGATTATCTAACCATATAGTCATCCAGCTAAGATGACTGGCATAAGTGTAGTCCGACTGTTCTGTAGGCTTAGACGATTTCCCAAATCCTATGAGGTCTGGAACCATTACTCTATAGCCTGCCTCAGCGAATATAGGAATCATAAATCTGTATAGAAATGACCAGCTAGGCTCGCCATGCAGCAATAATACTACAGGTCCATCCTTAGGTCCTTCATCAACATAGTGAATGGTGAGCCCATCTCCTATATCCATCATATT
>CAZAXY010000126.1:0-5573 GCA_964489125.1 uncultured Saprospiraceae bacterium | reverse complement strand
AGCATTGTACCATATCGGCGAACTCCAAGCCCGCTCCTGTATAGTTTTAGGAATCGACCCCGGATAGCTCACGCCATGTCTGATCTCGTCCCAGAGACTGTATCTAGGAGTTTCAACTTCTAATACCCGTGCATAATAAAACGCATCTACAGCAGGATCGAAATCTGGATCTCGCCAGACTACTGAGAGTTCTGCATTGCCTAATGAATGATCTACAGCCCCAGTGGTGAGATCAACTACCTCTACGAGTGGATCTACACTACCATCGACATTTACTGTGCGGTCATCTGATAGGGAGACATCATATATTTTTTCTTTCATCTCCTCGTCCTCGTACCAACCCTTGATGATCTGGATACGATCCAAGTTGGCATTGATAGGGTCTTTGCTAGCCCATACGATGAATTGTGGTCCTCTATTATTGCTGAATTCTCCAGATTGAGTGTCTCTTGATAAGTCACTGCCCATCGGGACACCCTTGTCATATCCGTCTTCTACCATATCATCATAGCTGCTATATCTCGACTCAAAGTCATAGCCCCCGAAGAACCGAACCTTAATGCGAGTCCCACTAGTGGCATAGGTCTCTTTGCGTGCCATGGCGTCATAGATGTTGGATCTGGTATTGGCAGGTGCCCATACTGCCATGAGGCCACCAGGATTGACAGCGACATGTGTCTTGACATCAGGATCTAATATCCAATCTCTTGCTACTCTGGTTTCAGCTCTGAGGTCTATCTGACAGTGATTGCCTATATAGTCATCATCTTCTTCTGTATTACCTGGCGTTGCATTATGTGAGTCGGTACTGCCGATGACACCATACTTATATGGATTGATCCCGAATTCATCTTGATACTTCAGGCCGCGCTTCAGCGTATGCCTTATGAAATTATTGATTAGTGGTGGCCCTTGGTTATAGTTTTCAAAATCTGCAAACTCGTCATTTTCCCAGAAGCTAGCGTAAACCTCTGAATTTCCTTTGGCCTGATGGATTTCCACTAGTGGTTCATTGGCATTGCGCTGCTCCACATATTCCAAATCTATCGGCGAACCGTCTGCTCGCTCCTCTGGAAAGGCCCAACCGCCACTCAGATTACTATTATGAGGCACTGCCATTACTGTTGCGCCTGCTGATCGGAAACCATCTAATGATTGCCACAACTGTTCTTCATCGGTGGCCTCAATGGCGCTGATAGGATAATCGGGCACTACCATATCTCTGAAGAACACATTGCGATGACCATGCATTATGCCTATGCCGAGAGTCCACTCGTAAGCGGCAAAAGTGGTGAACTCTCCAGGCTTATAGTGATGCTCAGCGGCTTCGAGGGCAATATCCCAGGCAGCTATAGTCGTCTCAAATCCTCTAAAAAACCTAGGGTGATTCTTGGTGGCATTGCCAGTATTCCGTAGCATTTTAAGAAAAAATTCCTGCTGTTTAGCGGTGTCTTGTCCTATCGAACGAACCGTCCTCGGTCCAATGGTATTATACCCTGGCGCCTCTGGCATATTAATCGTAAACAACTCTCCGAGATACTCAGAATGATCAGTGACTGCAGCAAAGTCTAATGGGCGTTTAATTTTGACTGACTGCCCTAATACAGGTATCGCAGTGCCTTGAGCAAATTGATAAGCTTGGTCTGGAGTTCCTGTTGTCCCGCCTATATATGCGTCAAACGAGAATGCCGTATGAACATGCATATCACCAAAGAATACATCCTTCAATGGATTCTTATCAACGCTGGCTTCCAGCTCAGTCCAGTCTTTAGTGGCACGGTCTCTGATCTCATTATTCACTGGATCGAGTACTGGACCGGGAGGGTTAATTAATCGCCAAGCTATATAAGCTATGATGGCGATTATGAGTAGTGCAATCAGTATCCATTTAAATCGTCGTGACATTAAAAGTACTTTATGCTCAAGTCGATCATCTTTTGCTTAAGATCAGTGTATGGAGGCGCCATCAACTCAATAGCACTTATTGGGCTCCACTGTTTTAATACAGCACGAGCATTAGAAAATGCCTCAAAGCCATACTTGCCATGCGCCTTGCCAATACCGCTGTTATTCACTCCACCAAATGGAAGATTATTGTTGAAAAAGTGGATGGCACTGTGATTGATACAGGTACCACCAGCACTGGTTTCATTAATGATCTTATTGATGTTTTTCTTCTTGCGACTGTAGATATATAACGCCAGAGGTTTCTCTCTTTTATTGATTTTATTGAGCGCAACATCTATGTCTGTATAGGTCATGATCGGCAGCAATGGTCCAAATATCTCGTGTAGCATCAGATCCATCTCAGCATTGACATTAGAGATGATAGTCGGTTCGATGAAGTCTTGATCGCCATCCATCTTTCCACCACCTTCAATTTTGACATCGTGATTCATGGCCTCGTCCATATAGCTCTTTACACGATTGAAGTGCTTCTTATTCACGATGCGACAATACGACTCCGACTGCCCGATGGTGTCTCCGTACATCTTTTTGATATTGCTATTGATTTCTTCGATGAGTTCATCTTTCTTGCTCTCATGTACATAGATGTAGTCTGGTGCTATACAGACCTGTCCATTGTTTAAGCATTTGGACCATGCGATACGCTTCGCAGCAGTCTTGATATTTGCTGTTTCATCAACTATGGTTGGAGATTTACCGCCTAACTCCAGCGTTACTGAAGTCAAGTTCTTAGCGGCTGCCGCCATGACGACCTTTCCTATGGATGGTGCACCTGTAAAGAAGATGTGATTGAATGGTAACTCAAGTAGAGCCTTAGAACTTTCGATTCCTCCCTGTACTACGGTTATTTCCTTGGGATCAAATAGATCAGCAATCATATCCGCCATCACCTGTGAGATGTGGGAAGTATGCTCGGATGGTTTTAACATGACACAATTGCCTGCAGCTATTGCCGAGATCATCGGTCCGAAAGTCAAATTAAGTGGAAAGTTCCACGGGGAAATTATGAGACATACGCCTTTAGGTTCGTAGTGTATCCAAGAACTTGAGCCCATCAGTGATAGCGGTGTGTTGACATGCTGTGGTCTCATCCATCTTCTGAGATGGCTGATTGTATGCTTGATGTCTCCCGTCACTGGATAGATTTCAGTAAGATCCACTTCGCTCGGATGTTTGCGATAATCTTCGTGAAGTGCTTTGCGTATTTTCTCCTTATTGTTAAGAACCGCTTTATGCAGTTTTTTTAGCTTCTGAATACGTTCTTTGGCACTTGTTCTGGCAACGAGGCGTTGATGATCGACTTGTGAGTCAAATAGGGCTTTGACATTTATAGAAGATTTGGATTTAACTGCTGTAGGCATAGGACTATATTTTATTCTATCAATTTATCACAATTATCTCCTGTTTATTGTTGATAGGGTTATGTAAATTTTGCGATATCTATGAATTTTGATAATTCTTCTTTACCCTTGTTAGTAAGATGGGGATAGATTAATGACCAGGTCTCTTCCTGCAGATCTTCTATTTCGTGATTCATTCCTCTTACAATACATCGAGATAGCCAGAATGATCCAGTTAACCATAGTTGACGTGATAGAAATGCATAAATGTTAGAAGATTCATATTTTTTTATGCGCCCAGAATTCGAAAATTCTTTTAGTACATCGTGCAACCGTGAGATTTGATTGTCAATATGTATTTTATGTTGTTCAGCAATTTTTGGATAACCTCTGACTATGTCCACTAAGTCTGAATAGAAAAACTTTAAGTTCTTTTGGAGCTTAAAAAAATCGCCAATCTGATTATGTAAACTACTCAAGTTGATTTCATCCACTTCGAGTGGTACACTCTTGTGAAGTTCTTGCTGAAAATGTAGGTAAACAGCGCTCATCAGATCATCCTTCTTTGGGAAATGATAGGTGACGTTACCTGGACTTAGGGAAAGACTGTCGGCAATCTTAAGAAAGCTAACATTGCTGAAGCCCTGCTTATTGAATAACTCAATAGCCTTAAGGATAATTTTGGTTTTAGTGTCAATTTTCATGCAGCAGGATTAGTACGATTGTACTATATTAGGTGATAGTACAAAAAAATTATCTAAACTACTATTCCATGGATTGGCTCAGCATCCCAAATATTGATGTATATTCAGTTATAGGCATTCTGCTTTTTTTCGCACTGATTGAGGTTGTCCTTGGTCATTATCACAATGACAATAGGGATAGGACAGATTGGATATTAGAGCTAATTGGTTTTTTCGTTGTCGCATTCACTAAAACCATTCAAGTATTACTTATTGTATTCGTAGGAGATGCACTATTGCCACAATTTTCCAATGTATTGCAAAGTTGGTCACTTTGGCTGGCTATTCCCTTCTACCTATTCATTGATGACGTTTCTCAATATTGGTATCACCGCTCTGCTCACGAGTATGAGTGGCTCTGGAAGCATCACAGAGTACATCATGCCGCTCAAGATATGGGCATATTAGTGAGTTATAGAAACTCTTGGGTATACTATCTTCTCATGCCCAATCTTTGGTGGGGAGCTATTTGTACTTTCTTAGGTCTTGCTCCGGCAGTAATATTTGGCTTGCTATTTAAGCAAGTCATTGTTACTAGTACGCACAGCACATGGACCTGGGATACTGCATTGTACAAGCATAAATGGCTCAACCCATTAGCCACAGTAATAGAACGGATATTTATTACGCCGGCCTTTCATTTTTCACATCATGGAACTTCTATGGCCGATAATGTCAGTGATCCTAATGGCAATTTTGGCAATACCTTTTCGCTATGGGATCAGATGTTTGGCACTGCCAAGTTCACCAGACAGTATCCAGAGAAATTTGGCCTGCTTGAAGATCCTAAAGATCCATGGTATTCACATTTACTATATCCATTTATGAAGTCACCGCTTAAGGAGAGTGAGTTGCATAAGGATTTTAAGAAAGAGAAGAACACTGGCACTACACCTTATCAAGAGGTACTACCAGCAGGGACCTATCTATATTGCCAATGTGGCTATAGTAAGAATCAACCATTCTGCAATGGTTTTCACAATGGCACGAAGATTAAGCCACTCAAGTTTGAAGTGAAGTCGGAGCGTAAGGTGTCGATCTGTACCTGCAAGCTGACTAAAACACCTCCATACTGCGATGATTCGCATTTGAGTATTTAGGGAACAGCTTTAAGGGTAGGGGCAAACTGGTACGAGGAGGACTATAAGATGATATAACAATAGTTAAGTAATAATTCAAGTAGAATTAAGCACTTTTATGCTCTCTAATCAAGCTACCTGAGAGTGATCGCTACACCATTAGATATTCTCCAGTCCATATATGGGTATCAGTCCTTCAGGCCGATGCAGGCAGAGATCATCGATCATGTCTTAGAAGGTCAGAGCACATTGGTTATCCTACCTACAGGAGGAGGGAAGTCCATCTGTTTTCAGATTCCAGCATTGTGCTTGGAGGGAATTACGATTGTTGTTTCTCCCTTGATCGCCCTGATGACAGATCAGGTTATGGCCTTAACGGAGCTTGGTGTTGCTGCCGCTTGCATGCACTCGTCATTGTCATCAATAGAAAAAAGAGAAATCAC
>CAZAXY010000125.1:0-9492 GCA_964489125.1 uncultured Saprospiraceae bacterium | reverse complement strand
CAACTCCTTAGACATAACACTACTTTTTGTGTAACGCTATACTAGGACATGACACCCCCAAAATAAGAAAGAGGCCATCCCCTACGAGACGGCCTTTCCTAGGTAGTAATTATATTTAGTTCTTAGAATGCCAGTCCGCGTACTGCGGCATCTGCATTTATATTTCCATATCCAAATGAACTGCTTCGACTAGGATAAAAATCAGACGCCTGCTTCATTCTATCCAATACCTGATTTCTAGACATGTTGCGATTAGTTGCCCAAACGAGCGCCGCTATACCAGCCGTAGTGGCTGTGGCCGCACTCGATCCACCAACATACTTCGGTGTATTAGTAGATGTAGCCAAGGAAATAGAGTTGCGATCTGAATCATTGCTTCGTTGCATCTGTATCGTAAAATCTACTGCACTCCCTGAGTGGCAGTTATTACACCGACTATAGCTGCTCTGATCACGCACTCCAGTCACTGCTACGGTGTTACTAAGGTTAGCAGGGAATATCACTCCAACAAAATTGGTAAAGGATGTAGACGTTCCCGCCGCAGCAAATATCAGTTTACCACGATTGTAAGCATAATTCACACCATCTCTGACTGTGCCTGAGCTGATGATATTTCCGATTGACATACTTGCTATCTGTACATCTGAACGGTTACCCGCTATTACTAAAGCGTCCTTGACACCATTCTTTTCATTAGAGCTACTGATAATTACATCACTTACTGCTCTTACAGATACTATATTGGATCTATAGGCCACTCCTAGACTGTTCCCATCAGTGCTCCAAGGCGCGCCAGCATATCCTGCCATAGAAGTTCCGTGACCGCACTGATCATGTGGGCTATCTTTACTTCTCCACCACCATCTACCACTGTAATGAGTGCTTAACTTAGTGATACTACGTGAAGGAGAATTACCAGAGGCAAATTGAGAACCAAGGTTATCCTGGTTATTGGATGCTCCGGTATCTACGATGAGGATTCCAATATTGTCTCCTGATGACCTACTCCAAGCACTAGTGATATTATGGTTGCTAAAATTCCATGGAATCTTAGCATTGAATGAAGATGTCCTTGTATAGTCCGCAGAATTAATATTGTCTGGTGATCCATCACAGCCGGAAGAACTCTTCAGATGGTCATCCTTTAGTTCATAACCCATAGGCTCTATATATCGGATGTCATCACGAGACTTCAACTCGTCTATCATTGTGGCATCAGTAATCTGGATAGATATAGTTGGTATATCATCATCTAAACCAAAAGGAAGTAGTCCTTCTGCTGTTAAGTTGGCATTAGGCCTAATGGATTGTTCCCTTTCTAAGATTTCGCTGATGATTGCGTCTCTCTTGCTAAGCCATTGATCATCGAGACCTTCTTGGGTTCCAATAAAAGAGGGTGCATCAAGTTGAGCATTTATTGTATACCCGATGGAAATAATCGAATCGCTCAACAAAGCAGCGCTGTGAATCATGTCAGCTGGAGCAATCTCCCAGTCAAATATCTGACCTTTACTCACAGTTTGATTTATGAGCTGATCGATCTCGATTCGATCAAAAATTGCAATTTGTGGACTTGAGTCGCTTACTTCTGTATCAGAACTACAAGAAGCTAATAATACTGCCATAGACAAGGCAGTGTAAAGAAGATTTTTCATTATGCAGAATTTTGTTTTTCAGCATTCAAAATAATAAACCCTTAGTAAAGAAAAGAGCAATTGATTCGATTTTTATCAACAAATGGTAAATCGAATCTTATCCTCTAAACACTTTAGTCCTCAAGTCAAAATACTTAATTATAGTAACCGCATTTATCTTATAGATCACTCAAAGGTATGTCGTGGGAAAATGATTGTTCATCACAGATGATTTTTCAGTAGCACACCAACTAGCGAGATAACCAAAAGACTTGGTCAAATATCATGATAGCGATCGATGAGTAGCGGAGTGTCAGCCTAATAGAACGCGTCGTATCATTAGAAAAGAATGTCTATTGTTCAAATTTCTATATGCAGGAACAAAGGTGGCGGCCATCTGCCATTAATCAGAGATTGTTAAACAATCTCATAGCCATACTAAGTACGTATCATATAACAGGAGAAAGTTGAAGTCCTTTAAGCAAAGAATTGGTAACAAAGAGCCTCGTCTAAAAGAACAGATAAACCAAAATGAAGTGATGTCAACTCCTATGCATATTCTTTGGTGGCCATCTCGGCCAATAGTTGTGCTTGATCCACGGATTTAAATACCTCGAGAAGCGTATACGCAATTAATACTGCCAGAACTAACTTACCTAGTGATTTATAATTCATAACCGTAGATTTGACCTATTAAACGGGGTTAGATTTACAAAGATTATAAATCCTAAAATTTTATGATTTCATTAAGGCATCATCATGGCACGAATGAAAGATGAACTATTACGACTCAAAGAAAAAGCCATTGCTCTTGAGCCAAATGAAAAAAGGAGGTTTGAGATTCGAGAACTCGCAATCAATTATGCGGAAGAGTTCCTCAATGACATTGACAGCTTACCTACATATATAGCGCCTACTGATCAGCTCAATAAGCTCGTTAATGACGAAGTCGAACATCAATCTGCCATGTCCAGTATTCTTCAACTCCTTAAGGATACTGTTGATCAGGTTGGTATTAATCCGGCCTCAGGTGGTCATCTGGGATATATTCCAGGGGGAGGTATATATACTGCTGCGTTAGGTGATTACTTAGCTTCAGTTTTCAATAGATATGCTGGACTGTATTTTGGGAGTCCTGGAGCAGTAGCCCTAGAAAACAAGCTCATAAGATGGGTATGTGATCTTATGGGCTACCCGAGTACCGCACTTGGCAACATCACCAGCGGGGGATCCATAGCTAACTTGATTGCTATAGTCGCCGCTCGGGACAATAAAGAGATTGTCGGCACAAATATCGAGAAAGCGGTAATCTATTTTTCCAGTCAGACTCACCACTGTGTATACAAAGCAGCCAAAATAGCTGGGCTTGGGGGCTGTGTATATAGGGAGATCGATCTAGATAACCAGTTCAGACTATCTCCACATCATCTAGAACAGCAGATTCAGTCAGATCTGAACGAGGGACTTATTCCATTTTTCCTCGCTGCATCCTGCGGAAGTACAGATACTGGTGCCGTCGATCAGTTTTTAAAATTATCTGCAATCTGTCAAGCTCACCAGATATGGTTTCATATTGATGCGGCCTATGGCGGGTTCTTTAAACTTAGCCCTAAACTCGTCCATCTATTCCAAGGAGTACATCTAGCCGACTCCATAGTCCTTGATCCCCATAAAAGTCTATTCCTACCTTATGGATCAGGAGTAGTCATCGTGAAAAATGGAAAGGCATTACATCAGTCATTTCATTATATGGCAAGCTATCTTCAAGATGCTTATGACGGCACAGAAGATATCTCGCCAGCAGACCTCTCGCCAGAACTGACAAAGCACTTCAGAGGACTTAGGATGTGGATACCCCTTAAACTGCACGGAATAGAAGCCTTCAGAGCAAGCCTTGAAGAAAAACACATGCTCACATTATACTTTCATCAAGAAGTCCAGAAGTTAGGGTTTGAGGTCGGCCCACTGCCCCAATTATCTGTGTGCATATATCGCTACACCAATACAGATCAAGATCTTAATACAGCGAATGAAACATTATGGCGACTCATCGTGGCGGATCAACGCTTGTTTGTTTCTACTACTACAATCGATGGACATTTCTGGCTCCGTTTAGCTGTATTGAGCTTTCGCACTCACATAGAGCACGTTGAGCTTCTTCTTGAGATCCTCGCCGAAAAAACTAAGTTCATTTGATCCAAAGTCTTTTAGAAGACTATTTTAAACGTTTTGTTTAATTATTTCGATAAAAGGTTAAACAATATGTACCGGTTAAATGTAACATTATGAAGACAACTACGACGGCTGAGAGCAAAACTCGGATGCTGTCGATTACAAGAAAATCATTCTTACGACTTATAAGTTAGTTAGAGTTAGTAATGATTTTTTGACTACGGGGATTTGGTTTTAGCAACCAGATCCCCTTCTTTATTAAGAGCCATATACTTCCATAAGGCCGCAGCGTGTAAGGATTGTCTAATTCTATCTTTTTCCAACAACTGCATAACTTCGGATCGGCTTAGCCTGTGGACACTGATCTCCTCGGTAGACTCTAGATTTTGATCTGTTACTTTATGTACTCCTTCGGCTAGATAGCAATATGTAAGATTAGTGTGGGTGCCAGGATTCGCACTATTTATAGTCCATAGTTTCCACTGGCCTCCTCCGTATCCGGTCTCTTCTAATAATTCTCGCTTGGCACTAGCCAGAGGATCATGATCATCATCGTCGCATACTCCTGCACTTAGTTCATAATTTATCTCACCTAAAGCATGCCTGTATTGCCTAATCATGATAAAGCATCCCTGTTGATCAATAGCGAGCGCTGTTGCCCAATCTGGATATTCAAAGACGTAATAACCATCCATTATTGAACCTTTATTTAGCTTAACTCGATCTTCTCTGATTGTCAACCAGGGCTTACGACGAAATATATAACTGGATGATAAGAGCTCCCATTTTTTCATGATACATTATAGTTTGAGAGTTTTCAATAAAACTGCAATTAATGGGGTAAACCCCATTATTAACCATTTTATATAGACTTAATTTAGCAGTCGCAACAGTTCAATTTTTAATACTACGTTTGTTTAGGTTTTAGTAGTTGAGTTGGGCAGATTAATCCGATCTGCCCATTTTTTTCTCTATACTGATCTGTAGTTACCTGTCAAGAAGATTAAGTTATCTCAATTTCTTTATCTGTCGATACCACTCATCAGTCCTGAACTGCCCAAACAAATCAAACATCAACAACGTTGCGGAAAACCCCAAAATACTAAGTGCCGTAGCTAAAAAAATGTGATTTCGGTTGAAGAACACGGCTATTACTACTAATGCGAATCCAAGCAGCACTCCAATCATGTCAACCTTTCGTTTTTGCCGAAAGCGATACACTCTGCCTTCTATATGATCATATTCATCTGATGTGATGTAATTTGAATCAGGATCTCTTATTCTATTGAATCTGCTAATAGATCTAAAAAATCTGAAAATTCCTGTAATCGTATAGAATAAAGCGAAAGGTAGAGCGCTATAGAATAATCCTGAAGACAAATTACCCTGACGCCATAGGAATAATAGTAGAGTCCATATACCAGCAGTAAGTCCCAGAATAGTTAGAAGCGCATTGCTAATACGCTCTCCCCGATAGTAAAGAGCTGCATATTCTTCTATAGTTTTTTCTTTTATCTCCAAGCTTAAGATATCTTCCTTATAAAGTTACTCACTATAAAAGAGTTCTACAGCAAAATTTGAAAGTACTAATCATACGGCTATCATCGATCGGCGATGTCATACTCACTACACCTATAGTTAGGTGTCTTAAACATTCAATATCGGTAGAGATAGATTTCTTGACCAATGAAGTCAACCTACCGATTCTTAAGCGTAACCCTTATATATCGACTATTATATTTCCTGATCAACTAGGCCCGCAGGACCTAAAGCAATATGACTATATCATAGACCTCAATAATAGTCGCAAATCTCGCAAGATATATAATCGCTCATACGATACGCTGATCAAAACTGACAAGATGCCAATTCGGAAGTGGCTGATGTTATTCTTGAAGATTAATCTGCTAAATAAATCTCATACCGTTGATAGACACTTCGATTCGGTCAAGTCATTGAGCATAAATAATGATGGCGCAGGACTTGACTTATTTATAGACGATCATACCAACGTGCCAGTCCCAGCACCTTTCTCTAATTACATAGTAATCAACGCGGGAGGAAGCAAGATCACTAAACGAATACCAAAAAAATTGATAGAAGATGTGATAAATATGAGCGAACGGAAATACATACTAATAGGGGGCGCTGATGTATCTACATTGTATGGAGGCTTTAATCATCCTAATTGCATCAACCTGGTAAATCAACTTAGCCTCGAACAATCATTCAAGATTATCAAACACTGTAAATTACTCATTACTGGAGATACCGCAATGATGCACGCAGCAGCGGCCTTACAAAAACCCCAAATAGTGATATGGGGTAGCACGTCGGATGATTTTGGATTCTATCCATACTATGGGAGTAAATATGCCGACCAGTCTGATCACATCATCCAAGGGATAAGCTGTCAGCCGTGCAGTAAAATGGGCAAAGACGCTTGTCCAAAAGGACATATGAACTGTTTGACAAAAATTGAAGCTAAAGGGGTACTTTTAAAAATTGATAGTGCTACTCAACATTCATCCTATCTCTTATAAACAAAAGATTCTCTTATTATCAAAAAAATTATGAACGCTCAAAAAAGCAAAAAGCGACGCCCAATAGAGGATTCTCTCCTAATCGCAGTATTAAGCATCACAGCTCTTTATGTGTTGTTTCTATTAGGTAAGTCGACTGCCAAAACAATACCAGAAGAGTCAAGAGGCATCATGTTTACGCGATTTGATGGTGGTCTGAAAGTTGATAAGGTTTATGGTCCTGGATTTCACCTTGTCGCACCCTGGAACAACATGATCCTTTATGACATTTCTATACAACAAGAAGTAAGCATTATAGACGCAATATCAAACGATGGAGCATCTGTATCCATTGAGGTTCAATACAGTTTTAACCCCTTAGCGGATAAGATTGGTCATCTCCATAATGAAATCGGTCCCGCATATGCTGAAAGTATTATCGAACTTGAGATCAGAGAGGTAGCTTTGGAAGTTATCAAAAAATACAACCGCACTGATTTAAATATCAGCAAAAAAATCATTGAAAATTCAATATTATCACAAAGTAAAAGCATAATAGAAACCAAGTACATCCAATTAAGAGATCTTCAACTGATATCAATAAGTCACGAGGGATAAATCGTGTAATTCACATGATGTACTTGGATGATAGGCTCTCTCAGCAAGAATACCGTACATTTATTCATTGATGTATTGGAAATCTGGGAACTGACTACCCAGATTATTGCTTTTAAACTATAGTAAATAAAACGAACGTATGGCTACGATAAACATGAACCCAAACAACAATCCGTTTGAAGGACGCAATTTCACGAAGTATATAGTAATAGGCTTTGTAGTGATTCTTCTCTTCTCACTTCTTTCAAATACTACTTTTATAACCATTCCTCCTGGTGCAAAAGGAGTGAAGTTCAAAAGATTCGCAGGAGGTATTAAAAAAGATAAAATATATGATCAAGGGTTTCATGTAGTAATGCCATGGGATAATATGATCGTCTATGATGTAAGAACGAATGAGTCTGTCGGGACAATGGATGTCTTATCAAAGAATGGTCTCTCTATTGCCGTAGAACTCTCCTATAGGTTTATGCCTATCCCAGAAAAAATCGGATATCTCCATGATGAAATCGGTCCCGCATATGCTGAACGAATCATCAAACCTGAGATTAGGTCGGCAACACGTGAAGTTATTGGTAAGTATCTGCCAGAAGAGCTCTATTCAACTAAACGAGAGGCCATACAAGATGAAATCTTCAGTCAGACTCAGGCTGCAATTAAGACTAAACATATCACATTGGATGCAATTTTGATCCGTTCCGTTCAACTCCCTGATAAACTTAAAGCCGCCATCGAGCAAAAACTCGAGGAAGAACAGTTAGCATTTCAGTTCGACTTTAAACTTGAGCGAGAGCGCAAAGAAGCAGAGCGCAAGATTATTGAAGCTCAAGCGAAGGCAGATGCGAACAGAATATTGAATGCGTCTCTAAGTGATAAGATCCTTCAAGATAAAGGTATAGAGGCAACGCTCGAACTTGCAATGTCTCCTAATAGCAAGGTTGTTATAGTCGGTGGGGGTGATGAAGGGCTTCCTCTTATTCTAAACAATTAAGCTACAGTCTTTACTAATAATTCTAATTAGTCCTTAACATGTATTTAATAAGAGTCGCATTGATTGTGTCTATGGTATCGGGCTTTATCTATGGGTGTAAATCTAAAAAGATAGAGCAGGAGACAACGCAAGAAGAAGTAGCGGATAAGACCACGGTTAATTCTGATGTTATTCTGGCCCAGATAAAGCGTGATGCCTGTTATGGCACATGCCCTGTTGACTTAATCACAGTATATGAAGATGGCCATGTAGAATATAAAGGTGTAAAGCATGTCAGGAACTTAGGCATCCATACCGCTCAATTAAACGAATCACAGCTGACTCAACTTAAATCGTTGATGGAGGGTAGCTCTTGGCACAAACTAAAGAGTCAATATATACGCGAATATGTCAGTGATTTGCCTTCAAGAGTATTGACGATGACTAATGATATAAAGATCAGATATCAGTTAGATCAATCTCCCGATATCCTCTTAGAATTGGATAAGTATATATACGAGATAAAAGACGATTTGGGCTGGACTGAAGAGGTTACTCGCTGACTTCTTCGCTATATGTTCTGATTAAATACCTCGTTTAAAAGCTTCATTCAGTTCTTTAAAATCAAGTTTGCCACTATGATCGACAAGGTGTCTTGAGATTATTATAGACTTCTCTACTCTCTTGTTTTCACTCTTGAGTTTAGATACTTGAAATATCAGAGCTCGCTGTTTACCAGGAGTCAATTTTTCGAAGTACAACTCAAAATCCGGCTCTTGCGATAAAAGCTCCTTTAATTCTGCAGGGAGTGGCATACCATACTTACTATTATCTGGCTCAAGCCGTACAGCAATTTTATCGCCAAGAACAAGGTTACTTCTTTTCTTGAGGTCATTGCTTACAATTATATACTTGCCATCATCCCCAGCTGAAAGTATGGCGCAGGAAAATTGATCACCGTCATTAAATTGAGCTAGAAACCTCTTGACCTCTTTCTCCTTATAGTACACGACTATTTCATCAGGAACCTTGACATGTTGCTCATAAAGTCGATCTTCAAATAACTCTAATTTTGATGTAAAGCATTTAATCATAAAGCAATTATAGTTAATTCACACGAAGCCCAAGACTTATCGACCACAACAGTTTAGCGCTCTCATCTGCCTACTTCATGGTTCACTGACTTCGATGTCTCTCAGGTATCGACCATATATGCAATCGTTACGCTCACCCACCAGCAAGCCGTTGTTTGCCGTTCCTCATTAAAGATGATCTCGCATCTTTAGTCCCTAAAGGACTCCATTCGCTCACCCACCAGCAAGCCGTTGTTTGCCGTTCCTCATTAAAGATGATCTCGCATCTTTAGTCCCTAAAGGAATTCAATTCGCTCCCCCACCAGCAAGCCGTTGTTTGCCGTTCCTCATTAAAGATGATCTGGCATCTTTAGTCCCTAAAGGACTTCATTCGTCATCATCGGAACTGAGGGGCTTAACTTCTTTATTGGGAATGGTAAGAGATGGTTAAGGTATCGGGCATAAAAAAAGCCCAAGGAAATAATCCTTGAGCCTTTAAATTA
>CAZAXY010000124.1:0-9528 GCA_964489125.1 uncultured Saprospiraceae bacterium | reverse complement strand
AACTGAAGTCTGACTCATCAAAGTAGAGATCATCAAACTGCGCATTGACATTTACCATTAAGAAGCCCAAAAAGAGCGTGAAGGCTGTAATTAATCTTTTATTTCTCATAGCTACTAACTTTTATATCCTATCACCATTCAATATTCCGTGCCTCTGCAACCTATTACTTTTGACACAATTAAAACGTTAACGAACGTTTAAAAATCTGCCCAACGTTGTAAGATGGGTAAAAGGCTTTTTCTCAAAAACAGCAGATTTCATATGGCAAAGAAGGTCATAATACTCATGCTACTAGTTATGAAGGCAAGTCGCAGAAAACAGCAAGTATCTACTAACAAGAGAACCATCAATAGGCCGAGTTTATTCGCTAAAGTCTATTATGCGAATTTTTTCATATTATTTTTCTTTTATATATGTTAATAAACCTATATTTGCTATAGGCGACCTACGTCTGACAACTGAACCTACACATCACCTTGGTATATCAAGGTGAAAGCTATCAACTGATTTTTAGAAATCTAAGCAAAAATGAACGGATTTTACGCATACCCCAGTAGGCCAATAGTAGGTTTAGTAGTGCTTTTAGTGTCATTCTTTTACAGCACATCTTCTTATTCTCAATCGATAGAGGCATTAGCAACTTGTGCAAGTGTAACCGAGAATGAAACTTATTTTGTACAATTCACTGGCTTACAGGATGGAACAGATTATAGTATTACTGCTGATGGTGCAGGGTTTGTACTGGATGGTGATCTCATCGGGCCCTTCACATATAACAATGGATTACAAACTCTTGATATAGTTGTAATTGCAGATCCTGATGGAACTCCTGATACAACAGAGTTAATGGTGCATGAGGCATTATGTATTGATGCAGATGGCGATGGCGATTTAGATTATAATGAAGCAACATGTGATTATAGAGCATCAGGTCCAGATTATGGTACGATTGTATCAACTGTTGCACCATACAATGGCGAAAATGTATACCTCTACTTCTTGACAGATTCCACTGGAGTTCTTCAGGAATCTTTCACTACAAGCAACACTGGTCATTTCACAGGACTTGCTAATGGCGAGTATCGAGTATCCGCTTTCACCTTTTTAACTGTTGCTGAGGCTAATGAATTTAGAGACGCACGTTCTGAAGGTGATGATTTGGATAATTTTACTGGCGGAAGTGATCCTGTTTGTTTTAATTTTTGTGGTGATGCAACATATACTGTCGATTGTGGAGATCTGATTTCTATTACCACGGATCCGTCCAATGTGGAGATATGTGAAGGCGGAGATGATGAATTCTCTGGATTAGCAACAGTAACTATAGAAGAACCACTCGCAGCTTTACCGACACCTAATGATACGTCTTATCAATGGTTAGTTGATGACGGTTCAGGGTCTGGATTTGTAGCATTGACTGGAGAGACTGATACGCTATTGTCTCTAACAGATATAGGATTCGACATGGATGGCAATGAGTACAGATTAGTAGCCTCTGTAAGTGTGAATGGTAGTGTAGTGGACTCTGACACATCGGAAGTTGCAACCCTAACAGTATTTGAAGGCATAACAATGTCTACGGATCTTGATGCTACCGTGTGTAGTGATGAAGAAGCGGGTATTACCCTAGCACTCGACGGCACATCTACGGTAGAAGCGGAGAGCTATGAGATTATTTCAATTACTAACGATGGAGAACTCACAGCGGGTGCCAGTAATGCCTCCACAGGAGTCTTTTCAGATGGCAGTGCAATAGCATCGGATACATGGACTAATACCTCAGAAAGTAGTGAGACCATCGTTTACGAAGTTGCAGCGACCACGGCAGATGGATGCGTATCCGACACAATTGATGTTGTACTGACGATCACACCTGAACCAGAATTCAGCGGAACTCTTGATGAAACAGTATGTAGCGATGAGATTGCCGGCATAACACTACCAAGCTCTGGTAATGTCGTCATTGATAGTTTCGAAATTGAGGCCGTAGTTGGAACTGGCCTAACAGGAACTGCAACAGAAGGAGGATTTGCTACTACCGATGCCATCTTTAATGATATGTTTACTAACATAAGTGGGGCGACTGATTCTGTAGTATATACTGTCACACCATACTCTGGAGATTGTGAAGGGGCGGAATTTGATATCGTATTGACTGTTAATCCTGTTCCCAATGTTGAAGATATAGAGGATGTTGTCTGTAGTGACGAGATAATCGATGTATTGTTAGCATCTACAGATAGTTCTGGTATGGCGATAGATAGTTTTGCAGTAGCAATCGTGAGTACAGGATCTAACCTAACTGCAGTCAACCAGACTACGGGTAATGGTTTTACCGACGTGAGTGTTATCCAAAATGATGAATACACCAATACGAGTGATGGTACTGATACGGTAGTATATGCAATCACGCCTTATGTCGGAGGATGTGAAGGTGAAGACTATATGGTTACAATCGCTGTCACCAATGAGCCTACTGGAGTTGATACAACTATCTTCGCCGCAAGTGATGAAATGTTGTCTATCAACTTAGATGATTTGTTCACCAATGGTTCGACTTACCGATGGTTTGCAACACCAAATGACAGTGTCTCTGGAGAAACGATCGATACCACTAATACAGGCAATGTGATTAATGATGTTATAACTAATACAAGTGGTGCATCGGAAGCGGTAATCTATACGGTATTAGCGTCATCAGATCAAGGTTGTGTGAGCGATACGATACTCGTTACAGTTAACATCTGTTCTGAACCAGTATATCTAGACAGCAGCGATCCAATAGTATTATGTAGTGGAGAATCTCTCGACATAGACTTAAGTGATAATCTTGACGAGGGTAGCAATGCGGCAGATGGATTCTTATATACCGTAGCAAGTAGTAATGAGGCTGCAGTTCCAGCGGGTGCCGCAAGGACCGATACTTCTGCCGCCAATATAACAGATAGCTATACTAATACCTCGAATGCTGCAGTGACGATTACATATACCATTACTCCTCATACAGATGCTGGTTGTGTAGGTGATGCATTTACAGTGACAGTTACGATAGATCCTGAGCCAGTACTCTCTGAAAATCTTGATGATACAGTATGTAGTGGCAGTGAAATAGGATTGATCTTATCAGCAGCTGAAACATCTGCTGCAATTGATAGCTTTGAAGTTGTATCAGTCAATTCGAGAGGGTTAGGCGTGACCTCATCAACATCGCCTGGAACTATTGATGCTAATGCTTTATCAGCAGATGTATATACCAATCAGGGCGAAGATTCTGATAGTGTGACCTATAGTATTGTTCCGATAAGTGCTGATGGTTGTCGAGGAGATACAGTAGATGTTGTAATCACAGTTGATCCTGAAGTTACTGTGGATGCTGGAGAAGATGAGACGATATGTTCTACTGCAGAAGTCGATATTACTACTGCAACCATATCAGGAGCTGGCGTAACAACGGGAACTTGGCGGGCAAATGGTGATGGTACATTCCAAAACGCTTCTGGTACGACAGATAGTTTATTCAGCGGGGCCACCACATATGTACCTGGAACCAATGATCGAGCGGGAGGAGAAGTGATACTAACCCTAATATCAGGCATGCCAGAAGGGCTCTGTGGTGAAGGTTCAGACTCCATAACTATTACGATCAACAGCGTAGAGTGTGGAACATTCCCTTGGACGGGTAATGAATAATAAAGGAAGAAAATTATAAGACAGTAGGCTCCGCTCATCAATGGGCGGAGCCTTTCGGTCTCTAAATATTACATAAGGAAACTACAATTATGAAGGCATCTCGCATGCCATCTTACAACCCTATGCGCTACATTTGGGTGGTGCTGCTCTTGTGTTATAGCTATATAGTAGTTAGCCAGGAAGCATTAACAACTCATGTCTCTTATGACATCGTACCCACTTGTACAAACCCTTCAGATGGAAGAACCGCAGCAAGTGGAAGTTTCTTTCTCTTAACCACTTTTCGCGATCTTCAGGTTAATTCAACTGGTTTACTCCAAGAAAATTTTGAAATATCAGTCGAAGAAGGAACACCCATACAGTTTTTTGTTGATCGAGAGCAATTGCCCTATGCAGCTTTGTTTGGGCCATTTACAATTCCTCCGAACAGAGCAAATCGAGCGCTTCAAGTTAATCTACGCTCTATAGACAATGGTGTAGGGGATGAGCTCTTAGTATCCGAAGTGTTATGCGGAGTAGCTACTAATAATGGACTAAATCAACCAGGCTTTATATGTGACGCTGATGATCAGTTCCTTTTTGCTCAGGCTCAACCACCTCCAGTTAGTGGTGCTCGTCAACAGGCTGGAACTTATATTTATGTGCTATCAGATAGTAACGGACTGATAAGAGCTATCAACCACACAGGTTTGTTCAATCAAGTCGATGATGCTGGATCGTACACCATTGAATTATTCTCAGTAGCTAATCATGAAGTAGATAGCTTTATTGATGGCATCCAACTTGGCGAGCCATTATCATTGTTGATATCATCCTCGTGTTTTGCATCATGTGGTAGTTATACTTTGCAGTTTGCGTGTACAGACTTTGATCTAGCACTACGTAAAGAAGTTGTTGGGAGTGATCTATATAATGTCGGTGACACCGTTGAATATCTGATTACAGTTCTAAACGAAGGAGGAGTTCCGGCTTATGGGATTATAGTGTATGACTTAATCCCAGAAGGATTACTCTTTTTGCCAGAACTAAATCCTCAGTGGGATGCACAAGCACAATCCATACCGATAGAAACTATCTTGCCAGGGGAGTCGGTAGAACTGTCTATTAGGATGATTGTAGAAACACCCGCACTACTGATAGAGATAGAAAATGTAGCTGAGATCACATTTGCAACGGATATACCTAACGGAACGATGCCAGCATTTGATTTAGATAGCACACCCGATAATGACGATGCAAGAGAAGATGATATCAGTAGTGTAGGAATCACGGTGTTACAGGCATTATGTGATGCCAGTTTTACAGCTGTACTTATTGATAATGGCCCATTTTGCGCAGGACAAGCGATAGAATTAGTTGCTGAAGCTCGTTCGGACAATGGCGCTTTAACATACTCCTGGACATTGGATGGCATTGAGATTTCAGATGCTGGTCAGATTAGTATTCCAAATCCAGCTACAACAGACTATGGCCTATATGCTCTTGAAGTTACAGATCCTGCAGGATGTACAGCTAATATGTCTATCAATGTTGAGATAGCCTCAGAAGAACGTATCAGTTGTATTAGTGAGTTAAATGTTGCAGTGGGTACAGATTGTACGCTTAGTTTACGTCCGAACATGTTTACCCTCAATACAGTATCAGGCATTAATGATTACATTCTTGAAGTTGTTGATGTGCAGGGAGCAATAGTCGATCTATCAGATGTAAGCGCTAATGATCTGTCAGAGCCATTGGAGGTACGACTCATTCACCCTTGTTCTGGTCAGACCGTATGTTGGTCATTTGTAAATGCTGATATAAAGGCAGAACCCAATGTGAATGTTTTTACGGACACATTAAACGTTATATGCGGCACCACAGATATGACTGGTCCTACGGAGTTATTAAATCAAGTAGAAGGAGTATTTAGTGGCTCTGAATTTGGAGAATTAATAGAAGAACAGCTCTGTCAAATCGAGGGTGTTATAAGCTCACAAGATGAGATGTTTGAAGATGTATCTTGTGGATCTGGTGTGGTAGGAAGGATTTACTCATTGATAATAAGCGGACGTACATTTGTATTAGATACGGCAATAGTCAGGATACTTGCGACGCCGATTGAGTCAATCATTTTTCCTGCTGATGTATCAGGATTGCCATGCGGTGAGTCCTACCGGCCCGAGGATATTCACTCCTTGCCAACATGGGTAAATGGGACAGATACTATACTGCTTAGATTGGTCGACGATGGCGCTGAGGACTTTTGCAGGCTCTCGACAACTTTTTCAGATCAGGAGTCTGACGAGATATGTTCTTTTGGCAGTCGGAAGATTCTTAGATCATGGACGGTAATTGATTGGTGTACTGACCAGGTTATTTCTCACCTACAACATCTATACGTTGTTGACCTTATCCCTCCAATGATTACGACCATAGAAGATACTGTAATAGTCGCTTTATCAGGAAGAATATGTCAAGGAGATATAGACCTGTCATTAGTAGTTGATATCGTAGATAATTGCGATTTAACGCCTGAGATAGTCATCCAAGATTACTCAAGTGATGGCTTATTCATCCAAGATGTTCCAGCGGGCCATCACCAGATTGCTATCGAGGCGGTAGACGCCTGCGGTAACAGCTCATCTGATACCATACAAGTGATAGTCATGGAGGAAATTCCGCCAGTTCCAGTAACAGTAACAGAACTTAATGTCAGCTATAGCTCTGGAACAACAGGGTGGATATCCGCAGAATTATTTGATAACAATAGTGCTGATGCTTGTGGGCCTGTTGATATACAGATCGCCCGTGCTACCGAAGTCAATCAGATTTCTTCCAATGGAACCCTGGCAGTCTGGGAACTACGAGATAAGTGTGATGAGGATTTCAGTTTATACGATATAGATCAAGATGGAGAGTTAACTACTGATGAAGTATTTCGAGATCAGATTTTATTCTGTTGCGTTGATCTTAATCAGCACATCAAGGTCTACATACGGGTGATTGATCAGTTTGGCAATTACGCAGAAACTGATGCGACAGTATTCCTATCTGCCATGGATGAGCCTATCATCTGTGATGACGGAGATCCATGTACTATAGGAGACAGCATGCAAGAGGGCTGTCCGTGTCGTGGGTCGGTGGACACATCGGATCTCGACGAAGACGGCATACCCGACTGCATAGACCAGGACTTTATCGTATGTATTGATGGGGAGACGAGTTCGATAGAGCGATCTGAGTTAGAAGAGATGTTGGCACTTGGTGCGACAGCAGGTCCATGTGGCACCACCGAACAAGCCGATATCGGTGGCGAAGTATTCACACTCAATCAAGAGATGATCGAAGATGTCCTCATCACTAAGAATAACGCAGTTTCTAAATTGACGGATATCGATGGAGAGTACGCCTTTAGGTCTAATCAGATGTATATGTCATATGAACTGGAAGCCTATAAAAATGATGACTCGCTTAATGGGGTTACAGCTCTTGATATTGTTATGATACAACAGTATTTGTTAGGCCTAAGTGAATTCTCTGGTCCTGCTGACATTCTTGCGGCGGATATAAATAATGACGGAAGGATATCAGCCGTGGATATAGCTGAGCTGCGTAGATTGGTATTGGGACAAATAGATTCATTCTCTAATCATACAAGCTGGATTTTTATTCCGGCCGATCCTGGGTTAAATGAGAGCAACCCACATATTTATGATGATAAGATCGAAATCGAAGAGCTCACTGGACATATGTTAGATCAAGATTGGATCGGAATCAAGATTGGAGATATTTCTGGTAATGCACTAACAAATAGTAATAAGGCGTTGGGGAGATCCAATAATAAGATCTCCCTTGAGTTGCCAGACATGGAGATGTCTCCAGATGAGGAGATAGTCGTTCCGTTCTATGTTAATCAGTACATACACTTAATGGCCATGCAGATATCTGTAACGGGTAGTTTCGATATAGTGGGTATCAGTTCAAGTCTATTAGATATTTCTCCTGAGGATTATATGTTAAGCCAAGATTACAGATCTGTGAAGATCGTTTGGACCAACCCTGATATTATTGAGACTAAAGATTCAGAGCTTTTTTCACTTGTCATTAAGCCGACCCAGGCAGGAAACTTGTCAGAGTTCTTACAGTTGAATATAGATCATGATAATGTCATTTATGATGCTCAACGGGAAGACTATGAGGTAGACATCGCCTTTGATGATGAGCTATCAGGTAATAGAACAAATCGAGATCATTTGTATCAGAATGAACCAAATCCATTCACAGATTTTACAAATGTTCCAATATATCTATCCTCAGATCAAGAGATAGAGTTGAAGTTCTACGATATCTCCGGACAAGCCATCCTCGTAAGAGACATATCTCTAACACATGGGCTTAATGAGATAAGAATAGACCGCAGTGAGCTAGGGACATCATCTGGGATTATATATTATGAACTCATAACGGCTCAGACGAGAGTCGTAAGATCAATGATCTTAACTTCCTATTAATGCTTTTAACTCCATCTTAAACAACCCCACTTCATAATGCTGAATATTAAGGAGTAAATAAATCAGCGTAACATGAATCTGAAAAAGCGGGAGATTGAAATCTATTACAATCCTAAATCAGCATCAGACCGTCGTACCATAGCCTACGCACAGTCTTTGTCACCTTACATTAAGTCATATAGCTATGACAAACTCAAGGCTACAAGCACTATGTGGTATAATATTATCAATAAGTTGGGTGTAGATCCAAAAAAGCTTTTCAACAAAGCTCTTCCCGAATATCAAAAAAACATAAAAGGGAAAGACCTTGAAATGGAAGACTGGATCAATGTAATTCAGAGAAACAAGCATCTTCTTAAAGCGCCTATAGCTATGCGTGGACAATCTGTTGTATTCTGCGAGAGCCCCACAGATGTTCTAAGATTGAATAACACATTTTAGGATCTATTTAGTCCGTAACTCTGTCTATATATTCAGCGCAGCTTTCTATGAGTGCTTGCAAGGTCGCGCCAAAGTCTATCTCAAAACCTGCCTCGAAAGAGACTTCTTGGGCAGATGAGATGATAACGCTTTCTGGTGCGACCACCGTGTCCATATAGAATATATTGCTATTGGACCGATATGAATGAGTATTAGGATCACTCTGATTGAAATTATCTGCTGAGTCACATAGGTCGCAAGGAACACAAGCTGTTCCACCACAGTCTATCTGTTCTTCTCCATTGTCCAAAACACCATTGGAGCACAGATCTTCTGGAATTATGATTTGGTCATATCTGAAGTAATATTCAAATCCATCTGAGGACCATCTATCGTCCCATTCTATATAGTAAGATAAATCCGCTGAGATCGGAAAGCTATCGATTCCAGAGGCATAGATGAGACCACTGCCAATATCGCAGTGATCATCTTGGAGGAGCAATTGATTTAAATTGTCACAAGAGCCCCGGTGAATTTGTAATCTTGTATCGACGCCCTGATAGCAGGAATTCATGGAGATATAGCCATCATTCGGTGGTGTAAATTGATACCATGCCGAAGCGTCAGCGTCAGTTAAGCTAGCGCCATTTCCGACGATAGGTCCTAAGACTTGTATTGACGTATCTACTCCGCTAAGGGTAATTGGAATGGCTTCTGCGCAAGTTTTGCCTTGGATGTCATTGCATGCGGCTATTTTTTCTCTTATTAGATCTCCTGGTTCTTGACCGAATCCTCTAGAGAAAAACACCCCTCCTTGTCCTGGCAGATGGCAACTGCTCATGATGGTCCCCCTCCATGATCCAGCAACCTCACTACAAGAGTTAGAGATACAATCATCGAGTGCCTGATTACCGTTTGGCCCCC
>CAZAXY010000123.1:0-9789 GCA_964489125.1 uncultured Saprospiraceae bacterium | reverse complement strand
GTCTCAATGGTTCCTTTGATATTGTTGCGTGATTCCTGATTGTTAAAATCATAGTAAGTCAACAGGCATTGTGCCATATCGAGTTGATAATCTCTAAATATCTCCTGGTACATACGCATCAACTGCAATTGACCAATAGCGGCTAGTGCTTGCTTGATCTGTACGTCGTCATTTATCTTAATATTAGAAAACTGTCGTGCTGCAGCAATCGCTCCTGAAGTCACTAAGATGATTTGATAGTCTTTTTTTAACTGGCTAATCTGCAATGCGATATCCTCAATCTTGCCTCTACTGATACGGTCTGTACCTGCTGTCAGGGTTGATGTGCCAATCTTTACGACTAATCTTTTCAAGGTGTTTTCTATTGTCTTGTATTACCACTACCAAAAACGTACCACTTATTGGTAACGAGTTGGTGCAATCCAAGAGGTCCTCGGTGATGTAGTTTATCAGTACTTATTGCCAGTTCCGCTCCTACACCCATCTGTCCACCATCTGTAAATCTGGTGGAGGCGTTGTGATACACAGCCGCCGCATCAATAGCATCCATAAATTTGGATGCTTCAGCTTTATCGTCAGATACTATACTTACAGAGTGCCCTCCTGAATATTCATTAATAAGACCCGTTGCATGACTCATGTCCCTTACTAACCCAACCACTATTCTCATCGCCAAGAATTCCTCATACCACACATTGTCATCATCTAAGATCATATGTTCATTGGATCTGAGCACCTTGTTGACTTCCTCTGTAACGAGTACTTCGACATCTTGTGCTTTGAATTTTTTAATTAGAGAGGAGAGAAATACTTCTAAATCACTGAGATTTTCATTTATCAAGACTTTATCAAGCGCATTGCACGCAGAAATTTTTTGAACTTTTGACTGGATTATGAGTTTATGAGCCATCTCTTTATCGGCATCATCATGGATATACATAAAGTTATTCCCTCGTCCACTTACTAGCATAGGGCAAGAGGCATGCGACTTGACATAATTGATAAGACCCTCGCCTCCTCGAGGTACGATCAAGTCTATATTGATTGGAGGTGTTTTTAAGTATTCCTGAGTCTCCTGTCTCGATAACTGTAAAAATGTGATCCAATCTTTATCAAGGCCTACGGATTCAAGCGCTTTGTGCCAAAGTTCTACGAGTTCTAGATTAGAGTATTTTGCTTCTTTCCCTCCTTTTAGTAAGATTCTATTATTGGATTTAAAGGCTACCACAGCAGCCTCGATTGTCACATCAGGGCGAGACTCATAGATTATCATAATGGTACCGAAAGGTGCCGTTTTATTCTGTACTTCCATCCCATTAGGATGGGTCCAAGTATATCTGGATACACCGATAGGATCTGTATCAGCATGAATATCGTGAACAGATTTTATCATGCCATCTATTTTGTGATCATTGATGATTAACCGATCATACATAGCTCTATCGTCTGGATCGTAAGCGTCCAAATCCTTTTTGTTAGCACTAATCAATTGAGCTCTATTGTTGTCGAGCAACTGAATCATCTCCTCTAATACTGCATTGCGCTGAACAAGGGACAATAACTGCATATCTTATTATAAATTAGGTGGCAAGGTATTTCAAATTATCTTCATCTAAATATATTAACGGAGATAGCATCTATTATGGACTATAGGATATGGTATAAGGATGGTCGATACATTGCATATGACGATTATCAGATATTCGTTAAGGAATATCCACATGATGGCAAGCCAATCATATTATTTCTACATGGATTCCCGACGAGCTCCTATGATTGGTATAAGATGTGGCCAGAGCTCCATCAATATTTCCGTCTGATAGCTTTCGATTTTTTGGGCTTTGGCTATTCCAGTAAGCCATATCCTTATCAATACTCAATCTCTCAGCAAGCTGATATTACAGACTATATTTTGTCAGAGATGGGTATAGCTAATTGCTATGTTATTGCTCATGACTATGCTGTGAGTGTAGCACAAGAGTTGTTATATAGGAGGCTCAATAATACACAGCTTCCAAATATTGATAAATTGATATTGCTAAATGGTGGCCTATTTCCAGAGACTCATATAGCACGTCCGATACAAAAGCTACTCCTAAGTCCACTTGGCAAATGGGCCAACAAGCTTCTTGGGAAGTCAACACTTCGCAAAAATTTGATTCAGGTATTTGGACCAAATACCCCGCCAAGTGATCAAGAAGTAGATGCGTTCTGGGAGATTATTAATTATAACAATGGTAAACGATGCTTCTCCCGGACAATTCACTATATCACAGATCGAATCAATAATCGTGAGAATTGGTTGACGGCTCTCAGAGAAACGCCCACCCCCATCCTACTCGTCAACGGCCCAGAAGATCCCGTGTCTGGAATTCATCTAGTGGAACGATATAAGGAACTGATCCCAAATCCCAATACTGTCATTCTTGATCGTATCGGTCACTACCCAAATGTAGAAGCGCCCGAGCAAGTCAACGTAGAAGCTTTAAAGTTCTTCCAAGAAGAATAGGCCACCCTTGAGTATCAATTATCTGTGTTTATTGGACGCAAAGGCGCTAAGACGCAGAGGGTCATATTATTACTCGCCACTAAAAAACTCGATACTTGACAACTCATTATTCGCCACTCGATACTCGATACTATAAATACCTAAACCATATCTGACTTGCGCCACCATCATTAGTAGGGACAGCGTGTTGATACTCATCATATTGCGAGAGCAAGTATTCTACCTCGAGTTTTAATTGCCCTTTCCCTTTGCCATGTACGATAGTTACTTGAGACACCTTGACAGCGATGATGGACTCGATGAATGCCTTACATCTTTTGATCTGATGATTCAATATCATCTGCGGAGCCTCATTGGCCAGAGATGGACTGAGGCTTTCAATATGGAGATCTATTTCACGTGATAGATATGCTGCATTAGAGACTTCGGATGATTCTATAGGTTCCAAATCTAGCTGAGCTGCATCTTTGATTGGTTCTTCATAGACCTCTATATTAAGAGGTTTGGTTAGTACTACTTTATCCTTTAATTGTACTCTTGGGCGTCCCTTTGAATTAGTACCTATATAGGTTCCTATCTTTCCCGAAGACCGCAACTTTACGGTATCACCTATCCATAGCTCATTGAGGTCCATGCTATTCTGATTTCTCTTCTAAGTCATAAGGAGTGAATTGCATTATTGGTTTAGTATGAGATCTGAAGATATGTAGGTAAAACCTAAGTAGTTTGTTTTGTAAGCTACTTGACATATAAATTATTTTTTTATTGATGCATCAATAAGCTCAAATTATGACACCTTGTAACCCAATGAACTCAGCACATTCAGACATATTGATATATAAATTATGGGTAAAATTTATATATAATTAATTAAATATGAGGGTTAAGTGATAACCGATAATATATCCCCTTTTATAGCCATTTGACTGCGATGACAACTGTGCTTCACTTATATCCTAAGATTCAGCTGTCGATGAACTCTGAGGCATGATCACCAAAATAGAACAAAGAATCAGACAACTCCGTACATTAGGAGAGCAGAACGCTAAACACCTATTATCTATCAATGCTGTATCAAATATCCCAATCTCGACCCCTAATCCTAAGCACTCTGTTTGGACTCTTGTTGATCCCTTTACTTTCCTTAATCAATAATTACAGTCCTCCTGCGGATAAGGCACCAAAGGATTATAACAGCGTCATCTTAGCTTTTGAGTTTGTCTCTGATGAAGAGGAGTTGACTGAAGTACTTGGTCCGCTGACACTCACAGAAATCAATGGATTAGATAGGCTCAACAAAGTAGATTTTGCCTTTATGCTCCTTTATGGAGCATTTCTTCTCAGCATCGTCATCAAGCTAAGAGAACTTCACCAACATAAGTGGCTTAAGTACCTAGCTGGATTGGTACTGATCATAGTGCTAACGGATTTTTTAGAAAACCTACAATTACTTAATCTCACAGAAGCCTACCGATCTGCTGCTACCATTGATCAAGCAGTCATTGATCAATTAGTCATATTCACTTGGACTAAGTGGATCTTGCTTGCCGTGGTAATCGCAGGCATCGGATATTCTCTGATTACTGCCGAGCGATATAAAGGCTTGGGTTATGCGCTTTTCATTCCCATTGTCCTTGGCATTTCTGCAGTTTCCTTACAGACAGCTGTAATAGAAGACACTTTCGGAACAAGCATCTTCTTATTCTTTTTTATCCTCTGGGTACTAAGTTTCTTATATAAAACCAAGCGCACTTCAGTCTCATATCATCAGATGGTGTAACAAGCTCGGCTTCGGAGCTTACATTAGGTTTTGTGTGGCCGTTAAGCCCTTGTCGATACTTGCAACTTGAATAATCGCATCAAATCTGATAGTTCAAAACTTGTTTAAGTCGGACTGGGCGGCACTTACCTCTCATCGAGGATTACTCTGGCAATACTATATTTATGAGTTTCACAATCCTATGGATTAGTTCAATTTTTTGTAAAAAGAAACCAATCACTATACTATAGATCCAAAGTTTCAATAGCCTTCTCAAGCATCTTGTCAACACCGCTTTTCAGGTCTGCTCTATTATTCTCAATCTCTACATCGGGTGCTACACCCAGCTCTATAGATGAACCCTCGACATCAATGTAGTCACTTACTGATACGGCAACAACCCATCCATTGGACAGTTGATATCCCATATTACCTCCTGCTCCGCCTCCAGTTACTTGCCCGACGACTGTGATCGATGGAATCTCTTTCGCCATAGCGGCAAAATAGCTCGTAGCACTGTATCCTCCACGGTTGATGATCTGTACCACAGGAAGGCCAAAGTCATACTCCGTGGCATCAGTTCTGGCAGGAAGCAAGTCTGTAACATCATTGTGCCCAGGGCCAGCCTTCTCGACATAAGATCCTAATAATATGGACTCTTGTGTGAAGTCGGACAGGAGTCTTGGAATGCTATTGCTATCACCTCCTCCATTATTGCGAACATCAATAACTAAGCCTTTGGCACCTTGATTCTTCATCTCTCTTATAATCCTGCCAAATCCCCCGTAGTGACTCATCGCTCTGAAGTAGATATAGCCAATGTTATCAGGTAACCATCCATAGTATAGTGCTCCATCTTGAGCTAAAGAATCGATGATATAGTAGTTATTGACCTCCTCGATGGAGAAATGAACCTCATAACCATCTGTAAAGTCATAAGGAGTATGCTTCAATCCTGGACCCGTCAATCTGCAATGGGTATCTCTTAAGGCCAATAATGACTGGTTACAGATCTCAAACAGTTCTTCCTCTGTAGTCTGCTCTGTGATCTGGCTCATAGCGATCATCTTCTGCTCATCCCATTCAATATCCTTCAGATCAAAAAATATGTAATGCTCATCAACATAAGTCCAGAACTCTTCGTAAGTGCTCACAGGGTCACCCATAGCAGTACTATCAAATAGATATGATGAACATGAGCAGAAAGTAAATATGAAGCTGATGTAGAGTACGATTGAATATTTCATAATTCTTGTTTTTAATTTTTTTGTGAAATTGATTAGTAGATGTAACTGGCTGATACGGCTATGTTCTGATTGAGATGAGTCGCTCGGGTATTATCTTTGCTATTTATATAGTCTGCGCTACCCACCACGCCTAGCTTTACACGAGAGTCGACTAAGTAGTAGACCCCAAATTTGATTTTGACAGATTGATACTTGTTAATAGTTCTTAGCTTTCCGCTAGTCAAGAGTTTCGGAGCCATACCTTCTCGAGTAGGTGTGAATACTTCTGGCTGAAGAAACTGATCTGGATAAGGATGAGCAAAAGCGGGTCGGATCACATAGTTGATCAGTCCTATATGAGCATCGCCAGCAATACTCCATCGATCACTATTTCCCAAGCTTCGGTCAAATGATACTGAAGGCCCTAATGTGGCGGCCATTGTATAACTGATCGGCGAATTAGAAAAATGACCTGTACTGCTAATAGGGAGCGTCAGCAGTGTGGACAGATTGATATGTCCACCTATCCAGCCAAAATCTGTCTTACGCTGAAGTGAATAATAAAAGTCGGGTCTGTGTGAGACAAAATCCAAAAGTTGTGTTCGATCAAATTTGGACTTAAAGGTGTAGTTAAACACGAACTCATGCTTAAAGTCGTTTTTGATTGCCTGGCTAAAGAAGCCGAACGTAGGCGCCCTAAATTTTTTGGTGATGGCAGAAATACGAGTATCCCTAGATTGAATAGTGGAGCTCCCTATAGAGAAGCCAATTTCCTTCGTCTTTATTTCTCCTTGATCTTGGCTTATGCCGCTGATCAAGTTCGCTATCATAAGGAAGGAGATGATTAATAAATGTTTAAAGTATGACATGATATTTAGATTTGATTACAATCCAAATATGAATGCTTCTTAAGTATTAATTTGTCGAGAGTGGCATGTGGTCTACAGAAGTGGCGAATGGTCCTTTCCCCAGTCACCACAGACAGTTACCACTCACCACAAAGTAATTGATAATCAGTAGCTTACGCTCCTATATTAGAGATCTCGCTCAGCTATGTAAGACTTAATATAATCGTAATTAGATCTGGAAATTGGGACGGACTTAGAGGTATGTTGCAGGCTAACCTTAGCAGCATTCTTATTACCTAATAGCTCATTAATCAATCTTGTATTGATAATGTACGATCTATGACATTTATAAAATATCTCATTGTCCAGTTGCTCATAGATCAGCTTCAGAGTGCTGCGAATCATGTGCTTTTGTTCTTTCTCTTCATCATTTATATGGATGATCACATAATTATCATCTGCCTTTATGTAGATAATAGAGCGAATATCGGCAACGAGGGTTTCTGATTTACTTGTCCCGTTAAGAACGATTTGTTCAGCTTGATCTTTTGATACAGTCAGACTTGACCTGATGACACCCTTATACCGATTATATAGATAGATGAATACAGCCAAAGTCGGTAGGAATCCAACCGAACATGTTACGCGTAAAAAATTAAGCAAGCCAGCTACACTGACCGGACGACCAAAAACAATCGCATAGTACACATACGTCGCCGCCATACTGACTATAAGGCCTACAAACAAATCAATCGCCTCATGAAGTATCGTCCATCGTGACTCGAGCCATCGGTTAATGACAAAAAGGGAAAGACCATAATAAACCGCTACAGCCAAGGTAGAGACAATGCCATATCCAGCTAAAATGAATCTCTTATACTCATGTGTGAATTGCGCCGTCCCGAAGGGCTGAAACACCATAAGGATAAAAATTATGCTGGCCCCAATAGTGAAGCCCACAGTAAAGTAAGTCTTGTAATGTGGCCTTGGAAAAGGTGCGAGATTCATAATGCTAACCTACTTGTCTGATCAATTAAGTAAAATCTAAACATGAGTGCCAAATGCTATCAACCAAGTCACTCCAAATCGATCAATACATGATCCAAAATAGGAACCCCAAAAGGTCTTCTGCATTTCCATAGTTACTTGTCCATCTGTTGACAAAGTCGCATGCATTCGATCTGCATGATCTTTACTATCCGCATATATAGAAACTGCGAAGTTATTTCCAGTCTGAAATGGCGGACCCCAGCCCTCGGCTAAATCCGCACCCTGGATTATAGCACCCTTTCCGATGGTCATCGTACTGTGCATAACATATTCTTTTAACCCCTCGGCTATAGGTGGAAGGTCCAGATTGGGTGGCATATCCCTGTATCGACTTCGGAGTGTAATCTCACCACCAAAAACTCCACAATAAAAATCAAATGCTTCTTCGCAGTTGCCAGAAAAATATAAGTATATCGTTGGTGCTTTCATATTAGTGCTTGTGCAGAAAAATACGATTCTTTCATACTATCCTATAACTTTTTGCTCAACATCAAATACTCAACTCAACTGACGGAGCTCGCTATATCGTGACCTACAGTTCATCAAGATAAACGTTGAACTCGCATAAATACCTATTTTTAAGACACAGCTAAACCTCTTAATTATGAAGTCTATTATATCCAGTGTTTTAGTGATTCTCGCTTATTGCTTATGTCTGTCGGTTCCTATCATGGCCCAGTCCGACATCATCCAGCAAATAGAAGAGATTGCTACCATCGATCAAAAGGTCATGATGCCCATGCGAGACGGTATCAGGCTCTGCACGGATATCTATAGGCCCAAGACTGATGAGCCAGTTCCAGTGATATTTTCACGGACTCCATATAACTTCAACAGTTGGGGAGATGGCGAGCAGCGCACACGTACCATGCAACGGGCCTATGAGGCTGTAGAGCGTGGTTATGCCTATGTCGTGCAAAATGAACGGGGTCGATATTTTTCAGAGGGAGAATGGGACATCCTCGGCGTACCGCTGACCGATGGCTATGATGCCTTCTCATGGATCTCGGATCAAGAGTGGAGCAATGGTAAGATAGGAACACTGGGTTGCTCTTCTACAGCGGAGTGGCAGATGGCCGTCGCAGCCTTGGATCATCCATCACATGCATGCATGGTTCCCCAAGCTTACGGTGCAGGCATTGGGCGAGTCGGTGATTTCATGGAGCAGGGCAATTGGTATCGAGGTGGCGCCGAGCAGATGTTGTTCTTCTCATGGTTGTACGGCGTAGAGCATGATAAGTTTAAACCGCGGATTCCAGCAGGCGCAACACAAGAAGACCTCATCAGAATCTCTCGATTCTATGATCTGGCACCCGAAAATCCTCGGGTTGACATGTCGGAGGCTTTAGCTCATCTGCCTATGACCGATATCCTTCAAAATATCGGTGGTAAGCGTGAAGTGTATGACAAGATGATCACCCGCAAGCCCAATGATCCAGCATGGTTTAATGGAGGATTGTATCATGATGATATGGGTTTTGGCGTACCGAGCTTTTGGTTTACCTCGTGGTATGACGTATCTATTAGTCCTAATCTAGAGTTATTTAATCATGTGCGCAACAATATAGAAGATCAAGCCATCGCAGACAACCAATATCTCGTCATTGCACCAACCTTACATTGTGCTTATAAGCGTGCTACCGAACATACCATTGTGGGCGAACGCAGTGTTGGTGATGCGCGCCTCAACTATGATGAACAAATCTATGATTGGTTTGACCTCTGGTTAAAAGGTGCTGAGAATGACTTTAAAAAGAAGACCCCAAGGGTGCAATACTATACCATGGGTTCCAATGAGTGGAACTCTGCAGAACAGTGGCCTCCAGCCTCGGCTGAGATGGTTACTTACTATCTATCAAGTGATCGTGGTGCGAATTCCCGATATGGAGATGGGACATTGAGTCTAACTCCATCAAGCGCCGCAGGGACAGATAGCTATATCTACGATCCTATGAATCCTGTCCCTTCATATGGTGGCAATGTCTGCTGTACTGGCAATGCGGTTCAAGGTGGTGCTTTTGATCAGCAACAGATGGAAACACGACATGATATCTTGGTCTATACCTCTGAGCCCTTGCCTGAAGGGGTTGAGGTATCAGGGTTTATAGAGTCTACACTCTATGTGTCTAGTGATGCCAAGGACACAGACTTTACGATTAAACTAATCGATGTCTATCCAGATGGCACGGCCTATAATCTCGATGAGACTATACAACGTGCCCGCTATCGAGAGGGATATGAACAAGAGGTTTTCATGGAGGATGACACTATATATGAGCTAAACCTGACACCGATGTCTACCAGTAACTACTTTGAGGCTGGACACCGAATCAGGATAGAAGTATCAAGTAGCAACTTCCCAAGGTTCGCTCGCAATCTCAATACTGGTGGTAACAA
>CAZAXY010000122.1:0-9797 GCA_964489125.1 uncultured Saprospiraceae bacterium | reverse complement strand
TGATGATGCTATAATTATTTGGATGTGCAGACATCGTAAAATACTGAATTTCAGCTACTCATAGTGATTATATGACCATAGAGTGTATAAATCGGCTTGGAAAAGCTGGAATATTTGAATTGTCGTAACAGAGACCTCCGCCTATCTTGATGGCCAACTAATAAAAATATGTCTCCTCTTATCTCAATATGCACTGCGTATGCTGCTTAAACGTGTTTGACAAAATGCAAGAATCTTTTTCTTAAAAGGTAAGATATCTAAAGTATATCCGAGATAAGTCTGACAGCAATTCTTTTATGCACGTAATCACTCAACTATGAACAGGATTAACCTTACTATTCAACCAAATCTTAAAAACTCCATAACTAAACGCGAACGAGAAGTACTACATCTGATCGCCCATGAGCACACCTCCAAAGAGATCGCCTCAGAACTATACATATCTAAAGAGACCGTCCTCTCCCATCGCCGCAATATCATGCATAAGATGAATGTGCGCAATGTGGCAGGCATGGTGAGAGTGGGGATGGAGAGAGGGTTGGTAGGAATGGTTGTACTCTTACTTCTGTTTCTGGTAACGAACGTGCATGCTCAGATTAATACCGTTATAGAAATGCCTGTATCTATTAACGAAGCAGGTGCAGCACCCGAAGCGTCAGCGGTCCTCGATATAAACAGCACAACCCAAGGTATACTGATCCCACGTATGACCACCTCTCAAAGGTTGGCGATAGAGAATCCTGCCTGTGGGTTAATGGTATATGATGTTACAGAACAATCATTCTTCTATCGTACAGAGACTGAGTGGATGGACCTTAGAGGAATGCAAGGAGAGATGGGAGCGCAAGGACCGATAGGAGCACAGGGAGCGACAGGTCCACAAGGATTAACAGGGCCACAGGGTGATACAGGCGCACAAGGACCACAAGGATTAACAGGCCCACACGGTCCAGTGGGCCCACAAGGAGATAAGGGTGTGACAGGAGCACAGGGGCCAGTAGGTAACACAGGAGCTACTGGTAATACTGGCGCCCAAGGTCCAGCGGGTCCACAAGGAGAAACGGGCGCTATTGGCGCACAGGGACCAGCGGGTAACACTGGAGCTACTGGTAATACAGGAGCCCAAGGTCCGGCAGGTCCACAAGGAGCTACTGGTGCCACTGGTGCTCAAGGTCCACAAGGAGCCACTGGCGCTCAGGGTCCAGCTGGAGCTACAGGAGCAGCGGGCGTTGATGGCATCAACTGTTGGGATCTGAATAACAATGGTATGACAGATCCAGAGGAGGACATTAACGGTGACGGAATAGTAAGCGTCCTTGATTGTCGAGGATTTAATGGAACAGATGGCGCTCAAGGACCACAAGGTCCAGCGGGTCCACAAGGTGATACAGGAGAGCAAGGCCCACAAGGAGAAACAGGCCCTGAAGGTCCACAAGGTGATCCTGGCGAACCAGCAAGCTTAGAAGAGATTATGATATCCAGAACTGGTGATACTCTTTTTATCTCTGACGAAATATTCATTATTATTCCAGGTTTATCTGAAGCAAATGCTAATTTGTTTTGCCCTGAGGAAGAATTCATAGGTCAAGCTGTAGTTACCTCTGCAAGTGGCTCCTTTGGCAATGTAGCAGTAGCAGGTATTTTGGATATAAGGAGCCCTGATCAAGCCACTTTGGGAGATGACTGGGCAAACCCTACAACGGTTGGAGCCAATGTCCTCTCTATAACTAATCCTACCACATGGACTTATGAGGAATTGGGGCAGATCTACGGAATTTCAGTTGGTAATAGTGATGGTAACATCTTCTTTGGAGCATCCAATGTCTATGCCTATGATGGCGATTTATTTACTCCAGCAGCTGTAGGGTCAGGTGGAGAGCAGGGGTTATACACAACAAATTTTTCTAATCCTGCAGCAATTAACTCTTTAGTTACTACTTCTAATAATTTTATTGCTGATCCTGTTGGAGGTTCGGTTGTTCCAGGTAGATTCTTGGATACTAACTTAGCAGACAACCCTTTACCTACAGGATGGGGTAATATAGCTTATGATGAACTGACAAATACATTATATGGAAGTAATCTTTCCGATGGACGGATCTATGCCATTGATGCAACAACAGGTGTGATTAGGCAAGTCATTGATCCTTTCCCTGCTGGTGGAGCAGGGTTTTTGTCAGACCCATATCCTGCCGATCAAGTGGTATGGGCGATTGAACTCAATGACTGCACCAGACAAATATTCTTCATTCAACAAAATGTCGCCGGTGGAGGAGACAATCTAAGTGATGGAGGACCTAATAGAACAAAGAGTCTGTACACATTAGATATTGATAACACCAATGGAACATTGATTAATCAGCAATTAATTCAGACTATTAATCTTGGTACACGAGAGAAGATTGTTGATATAGATTTCAATTCTGATTGCACCTTGATGCTTCTCGGAGAGAGAGGTCGTATTTATAATTCTGGAACCTATTTATTCGAGAAGAGTAGTACAGGTAATACATTTGAATTTCTCACAAGCGTCACAGTTGGTAGCAATGATTCTGGAGATCCTTGGGAGTTTGGATTAAATAGTGCTGGTGGAGTGTCATTTGGATCGGATGAATCAGAATCAGAAAGTTGTGATCAATTAATCTGGTCCATGGCCGATTGTTTAGATCCACCACTTGTACCAGGTGACTGTAACTCATTCGGACCGCAAGGAGTATTCCTTCCTTTAGACGATGTCACTCAATTAAGCGGTGATCTAAGATCTACTTCTATTAGCGTGGATATAACTCCTAATTTCGATCTCGATCCAAGATTTAGCTCATGGAGCTTAGGAGATATTGAGATATTTAGTTGTTGCTTTGATAGGTGAGTTCTACTTATCGCAAAATAAATTATCGACAAGGGTAAGATACTCTTGAAACCTACGAGATAAGATTGAAATCATATTTTTTAATCTTATATCAATTTAATTATTATGTCACAGAAAACATGTTTAGCGCCTTTTTCGGAAATTCCGTTTGTGGACTCTTGTGATCCTTGTCGGCACTTTTACTTTCAGCATGTCCAAAAAGTGCCAATATCAACAGGTACCTTGATTACAACCTTGACCTATGATCTAAGGACTTGCTTTGAAGGCTTAGCAAAAGGTGCATATCTCAATGCTTTAACTCTACTGCCGGGGGAAGAGTTAGAAGTAGAGATAATAGAGCGAGCAAAGTTTGAAAAAGCTCTTCATGAGTCCAGCTCATTAGAGACTGAGTTCGAAGACACATTTAAATATGAGATGATGGATAAGTTTACGTCCACGTCATCATCTAATGCCTCTGGAACGGTGTCGGGAGAAGTAAACTTTATAATCGGATCATTAGAGGCGAGTGGCACTTGGAGCTCATCTTCTTCATATTTTAGAAGTGTATCTCAAGAGGTGACTAAAAGTGTATCTGAGCGCATATCTAGAAGACAAGATATCTCTATCTCAACTAAGAGTGAGATTGAAAACACATTTAGGTCTCTTAGAAAATTCAAAAATCCGAATCCCTGTCAGCCCGTATTATACTTAATAAGTCAGTTGCAGAAGAAGTATAATTCATCTTTGCACTTGATTAAAGTAGAATTTGATTACGTGCCTAAGCAAAACAATTTACCAGAATTTCTGTCTAAACAATCTGATTCTATCAAAATCAAAAGAGAGGCGATTGTGCCATATAACAATAAGGTAGCCCATATAATTGGTTCTACTCCCCAAAGTGTTTTGAGCGCAGAGATTTCATCTGGATTGTCGACACGAACTCCTATTCAGAATAGCGAAATACAACAGGCTAAAATTGAAAAAATCCAAATTCATAAAAAAGAATGGGCCCAATTGTCTAATGCAAGCCTGTTGAGTCAGATAGAGGATAAAAAGGAAAAAGACACGCTTAACAAATCCATTGAGGCGGTCTTAAAGGATAAGGACTATCAATTGGGTGAGATCTATTCTTTCGATCACTGCATTAGGACATCTGATATTTTTATAGAGACGAAGATTTCTGAATGTTCTGCATGTACCGCAGAGAATATTAAAGAACAGAATGCGAATATTGACAAGACAATTGCTGAAACTCAATTAATCACATCTCAAGCATCATAATAACAAATAGGCCAAGGAGGATGTTTTCTTGGCCTATTTTACTTCAATAAAAATCATCAATAGTGGACCCTACAACAAAAATTTCGACTCACTTTGAGTATCACGAGTTTTTCTCAAGTGGTCTGTTGTATAATCAATCCGAGAGTTTTATGAGAAAACTGCTCGATCCTCGATTAGTACCCTTAATGGAACTCATACGATCTACGTTTGACAATCCAGTCTATTGTAACAATTGGTACTGGGGTGGCAATATGATGTATCGTGGCTTCAGACCTTGGACAACGCCTTTCGGAGTGCCATACAGTCAGCATAAATTTGGTAGAGCGATGGATTTCAATGTGAAGGACATCACCCCTGATGAAGTAAGATCATATATTCTAAATCATCAATCTATGTTTATGAATGCCGGTCTCACGAGAATAGAAGATGGCAGAGATGCTACAACATGGGTTCATGTAGATTTGGCATGGACAGGACAGAATTCAATTGTAACATTCAGAGATATCTAAACACTATGAACAAAGTAATACTAATGATCATCACTATGTCGATAGTATGGCATAGCTACGCACAAGAACAACTGGAAGTAGAAGGAGCAATAAATATTCAGGATGTATCTGATTCAAGTAATGTAGCTGAAGGTACGATTAGATGGACAGGCACAGATTTCGAAGGATATGATGGGACCACTTGGTATAGCTTAACAGGTAAGACCAGCACATCCCTAAGTATAGGAGAGATACATCAAGGAGGTATTGTATTTCAGACCTTTAACAATGGGGAGAATGGATTAATAGCGAGTCTTGTGGATGTTGATGATGGGACCGGAGCGCCGTGGCACCCAGGTGCAGTATTTTCATTAATAACAACAGCAGATTCATTCTACGATGGATTGGCTAATACCGAGGAAATTATTGACTCTATAGGTTTGGGGGATTATGCAGCTATGAGATGTGATACCTTCAGTGGCGGGGGATATATGGATTGGTATCTACCAGCTAAGCGCGAACTTGATGCATTGTTCTCTCATGATGTTATGATTAATAATGAGTTGGCTCAGATTGCCGAAGTTGATTCTTTAGACTTGCGACCTACCCAGATGTTTCAGGAAACTTTGTATTGGAGTTCGACCGAATTCAACGGTAATGTTGCTTTCCACTTTCGATTATTTAATGGTAACTTTTTTGCCTCCTCCGGCTCTAAGACCGAAAAAGCTCGGGTACGATGCATCCGTAGATTTTAAAAATTTAACAACATGATCAAGCAAATATTCAAGCGGTTACAACGAGATGACTCCAGAATGGTAATGTCCTATGAGAAGTTGAGAACATTAATCGGATTATTGGGATGTATGCTGCCGGTTATACTGATTTTAAGATTCATACCATCTTGTGATGATGCAGAGGTATTAGGGAGTATCAGTGCTTATTATCACACTGCATCACGAGATTGGTTTGTCGGGATCATATTTGTATTGGCATTTTTTCTATATGCCTACAATGGATATGATTGGAAGGATGTTCTTACAAGTCGTATAGCCAGTATCTCTGCCATATTTGCTGCATTATTTCCTACATCAGTTGATCATTCTATCTGTGACTTTGATATTCATAACCCATCTCAACTCGTATCATCTATTCATTATTTATCAGCAGCCATATTTTTTGGTGCATTGATATTCTTTGCATGGGGTTTATTCACTAAGTCTAACAAAGAGCAGAGCGATATGACTCCGCAGAAGAGACAGAGGAATGTCGTATACAAATTATGTGCTACTGTTATGACGATCTCGGTCATCCTAATAGGAGTAAAGGCGATTGTTTGCCCTGAGATAAACGACTGTAGGCTGAACCATTATGATCCTGTATTTTGGTTAGAGGTGATTGCCTTAGAAGCCTTCGGCATATCATGGTTAACCAAAGCAGAAGTCATTTTTCCTGATAAAGATTAATGGATCAGGATCTTTTCACTATTTTAATTGAACTCATCTAAATCACTAACTCAACAACAGTTATGAAGAGATTCATAGTACTTTTTACAATATTGATATTAGGCTCTATTTTGTATTTCACAAATGCCATTTGTCACATTTTCCCATCTTTAAATCGATGTGCGCCAACCCATTGTGAAGCTCTCCAGTCTTGTCCTTCGCCTTGTGAACCATTGCCCTCAGATAGCTTACTCGTAAACGGAGATTTTTTAATCTCTTTAGATTCAATAGCTTTCGAGTCTTGTACAGGAAAAGAATTGCTTGCTTGTGCAATAGATGCTACAGCAAATGTTTTATTGGAGTACCATGTGCAAGAGAGTCCAATTTCATATATCTCTGGACTAGAAGAAGATGGTGTTAATATAAAGGAAATCCCACAAATATTGTTTGATACACTTTTCAATTCAGTTCAGCCTTTTTGTCAATGTAATCGAGGCCTTATTCGTTTTCACAGTGGTATATTCTTTGGAATTGAGACTGGACTTGCAGAAAATGCAAATAGTAATAGCGGACCTGAAGGTCCTAAGTACAGTCCCAATTTCCTTTTTGATAATAGTCAGAATGTCCCTGGTCCATTGATCCAGTTGGATAAAATATCACTTGATTCAGGTAGATGGGGTGTTGTTGTTCAAAATAGCGTAGATGACTCTATAATAGTTGCTGTCATTGATGATGGTAGTTTAACCAGTTTTATTCCTAGTTCTACTAAATTTAGATCTATTGTCGGTTCTTTATCGTATGGTATTAATGTTATTGATTGGAGTGAGCCAGTTAATTTAGAAGGTCATGGTGCAATGGTTACCGAAACGTTCTTTAATAAATATATAGACAACTTTAATCCTACTAATGCCGGTAGATTAAGGTATTTACCGATTAAAGCTCTTGATGATTGTGGCTATGGTATGGCCTTTAATATAGCTTGCGCTATGTATTGCGCTGATATTGAGAATGTTGATGTCCTAAACATGAGTTTGGGTAATTATCAGGAGTCAGAAGTTATTAATCAGGCCATTAAGCATATTACATTACGGGGCAATATGATAGTCGTTGCATCTGCAGGAAATGATACATTAAATCTTTCTAATAATGATCATTTCCCCTCACGCTATGCATACCCGTACACTACGAACCAAGGAGATCACTTAGATGGTGTTGATAATTATGTTTTAGAGGTCGGGGCTTTATGTGATGAGTATCTTAATAGAGCAAATGTGACTGAACTTTTAGATATATCCAATTATTGTCACGAGATGTTCGTCGCAAATGGAATATTCCAGAGCGCAGAAACCTGTCTTGCTAAAGGAACTTCCATTTCAGCGCCGATAGTAGCTGCGGCTGTAGTTGATTCTTTATTTAGGAATGTACCACCGGATGAAATCAAAAACTCGATGAAGAATTCGGATCCAATTATCAATAATTATCATACATATTACAGGATTCAATAATTGAGACTTACTATTCTACATATATTATTGTTGACTGCATGTCGTGCAATTTATAGTCAAAACACAACAATAGAGGACCAAATAAATAAAGCTAAAAGTGGCTTGCCTCAAAATTCAATACTTGAACTTAATGATGTTTTAAATCGAAATGAGAGCATAGATACTTTAAATCTTGGGATGATTAATTATTTAATTGCTGCTAGGTTCGATAAGCTCGATTTATGTGACTCAGTACTCAAATATGATTTAGTCGCAAGGAAGTATTTCGACGCTGCAGGCTATGCTGAATATCGCTATCCACGATCATTTATCTTGGCGGGTGATTGTCTGAAACGAGAAGGTCAATATTCAGAATCTATCCAGTATTATCAAAACAGTTTAGAGGTTGATGTAAGGGGAGAATGGGCTTACAATATTCAAAACTACAGCGCAATACAAATAGGAATAATTCATCGTCAAAGTGGAGAGTATTATAAAGCCCATACTGCACAGAACAAATGGATGAATCATATCAATTTTGATTCTATATCAGTGGATCAGAAGATAGACGCTTATTTAACAAAAAGTATCAATGAGAATAACCTAAGGCTCTATAAAGAAGCCCAATTTTCCTTAAAAGAGATGAATGAACTAATCTCAAGATTGGCGGAGCAAGAGCAACCGAATTATAAGGCAAACTACTACAATCAAAAAGGAATTGTAGAGCGCTCAAAGAACGATTTAGCGTCTATGTTAAAAACCTATAAGAAATTAGTTGACCTTATGGAGCAAGCTGGATACGAGCATTTCACCAAGGAGTTTATAGTTAGGGCATACTTGAATCTATCAGGCGCAAGTTCCTACACTGGTTCATACGATGAGGGTAAAAGTAGAGCTTTGAAGGCATTGAGTTTATTCGATAAATTTGAGCTGTCTGATGGAAACCTCTATCAGTTGATCATCGACAATCTCGCAAGTGCCTTTATAGGTTTACAGCAATTTGACCAGGCAGATCATCTTCTTGAAACTGTAATAAGCGAAGGAGATTCGTTGAATCTGAGTGCATTGAATCTAATCAACTTATCCTACGATTTATCTCGATCCAAGTATAAGAATTACACAGAGAATAATCACTCATCTTTACTTGCCCGATCATCTGAGATATTAGAGGATAATCTTTACAGCATTGACTCTGTGCTCTTCTCTTCTTATGCTGAAACCACAATATTAAGTTTGAAAAATCGACTTGCTGAGATTTATGCTCTCTATTTGGATGTTGCTCATGCATCATATGACATGCCTACATTCTGGGAGATTACAGAGAAGTCAAAAGGTCTTTTGCTCTTAGAGTCAAGTGTAAACAGAAGCTATATTGATCAAACCATGGCAGAAGAACATCTCCAAACGCTTGACTCATTAAATCGAGAAATTAGAAGCTTAGAGTTTGAAAAAAGTAAAGCAGGGTCTTCATTCACTGACGAAAGAAATTTGGCTGAACTACAGTATGATCGATTAACGATCAAGGAGCGTATACACGTCTTGGAGAAAGAGAACCCTTTGAATACAGTGCAACCAGAGGCACTGGGTATAGAAGAGGGAGAAATGATCATACAGTATAAGTATGGTCAAGAGCATCTATATGCAATGACTATAAAATCCGATGGTGTCAGTGAATTGATCAAATTGTCTCCAAATGAGGAAGTCGATTCTCTTCTACACGGCTATAACTGTGTGTCGACTTCGGATTGTGATGGAGAGGCAGCAGGGGCGCTATATAATATCTTGGTAGAACCATTAGGAGTTTTACCGCGACAACTGACCATAATACCAGATGGTCCATTATCCTTTTTGCCATTCGAGAGTTTAATGGATAAGAATGGAAAATATCTGATAGAGTCTTCAACCGTGAACTATGCTATATCAGCGACTCATTTATGGCAACAAACACAAAAGAATTCTATCGACTTCTCAAGTAGGCTTTTTGCCCCAGACTACGACATGTCTGATCTGACTGACCTCTATGAATCACTCTCCAAGGGAGATGATAATGATTTTAAGTATTTAGCCTATTCCAAGGAGGAGTCTGATTATTTGAAGGATTTGATGAATGCCACTTTAACAGAAGGGAATGTCAGTAAGGAGACGCTCTTAGACGGACTTCAGGAGGCTTCTATTTTTCATTTCACGGGTCATGGCTACCAAGATGCTAATGATCATAGGTTTTCTTTCTTGGCACTTACAGATGATTCGGATC